>NZ_JBQUZK010000006.1:0-53172 GCF_056313885.1 Methylosinus sp. DMC45 | reverse complement strand
CTGGACAAAGCCGGCTAAGGCGATTTTCGCCAAGCTGGCCCGCGTTCCTGCACCTTCCGTCTGAGTCAGTGCACTAGCCGCGAGATATGCCTCACGCACCGCGCCAAAATCGGCGTCCGTGGTAACGCTAATGTCCAGCCCTTCACTCGCGCGTAAGACTTGCGCCAGATATTCAGGATCGTTGACTGTGCCGATCAGCCTAAGCGTCCAGCCTCTTGCAATCCTCGGATACCGTTCGATGAACGCTCGAAATCCTTCGATGATCTCCAGCTGATTTTTCGTATGCCCTCGGGCGACAAAACGGCCAACTGATAATATCGATTTATTCTTCAGGAGCATTTTATCTGAACCTATGGCTACATAGGATTTTGGAATAGTCGGATACAATACAGTTCCAGAAAAATTGTTGGCCCCCCAATAGGTTTTCATCCAATCTAGCGTGAACCTAGAGTTTGCCAGAAAGTAGTAGCTCGAGAGAAATTGCGCTGATGCCTCGCCAATCGGAAAAGAGACGATACAAAACGACTTGGCAGCGAAAGAAGGCGATCTGCTCTGATAGGTAGAATTGACGAAAATATCGTAATCATGCGTCAACTCAGGCGAAAACGCCGATATCAGTCTCTTACGTACATTGAGTTTTGAATGACCGAAATACTCCATCATGTAGGCCAAATCGAAGTCGTCCTCCGCGATGAGCTCGACCTGTCCGAAGCGGCTGAGCGCCGCTGTCAGATCGAGCGCATGCGCCTCTCCTCCGCCGAGTGTGCGCCAATAACTGTTGTAGACTCCGATGCGCAATCCAGAGCGCTGCGGCGTCTCCTTGTTGTCGATCAACGGAACGATACGTTCGATGTCTCGCAGAATTTCCGGGATCATCAATGCGTATTGCCGGTCACGCTCTTTTGCGTCGAGACTTGACTGCGCCCAGTGGGTGAGATGGTTCAGATGAAGGCGGTGTCGCTCTAAAATAGCCGCCTTTGAGAATTTGTCCGCAAAAATATAATCGTAGAGGATTTTATTGCGTGAGGTCTGCTTCAGCCAGAAGAGTGAGTTCTCGTTCGTTGTCGAAGCATGCTTATGGTAGACGACGGCCATGGGATTATAGACGATTCTATATCCTTTCTGCCCGAGCCATCGAGAGAGCTCAGAGTCTTCATAATATGCTCCGAATTCGGAAATAAATAGCTCTCGCCCATGCAGCGCATCTCTACGAAGCAGCACGGCGCCGCCGCAGAAAAGCTCGACGTCCGACGGCGTATCGAATTCGCCTCCGTCAACGAAGCCATAGCCGCGATCATAGGGATTGCCTGTCGTGTCTAGCGCAGATCCTGCGTTGTTAATTATATAATACGAAGATTTGCGGTCAACGTCCGTGAAACTGTATTCACTATCGATCCCGCCAGCGACAAGAACCAGGCTTTTCGTTCTCGAACCGACATGCAATTCGACAGCCTGTCCCTCGGGACCCCGAAGATGCAGATTGATCGGCTTATCCTGAACGGGGACGTGAAGAATCAATTCTTCGTGATTGCTCGATCCCGTAACTTTCGACCGCAGCGACTCTTCTGACGTATGAGCCCAGACAGAAAAGTATTTCTTATAGGTCAACGATTCGAGCAAGCTTGGAAGATCCAGTTCGAAAGCATATGCGCTTTCGAACCTCAATAGCTGGAATTTGGTCCAAAATCGAATTTTTGGCGCCACGGCTGCGATCAGCGGATCCCCGCGAATTGTCGTTACCATCGACTCCAGCCAATTTGCGTCGACTCGTGTATCATTGTTGAGCAACGCGAGCAGCTCGCCCGAGCATAACGGCAACGCAACGTTGTTCGCCTTGGCGAAGCCGAGCGACTTCTTGCTCTCGACAATATGTTCCACGCCAAATTGCGCCGCAATTTCGACAGAGTTGTCCGAGGAATTGTCGTCGACGAAAATCACCTCGAAATTTTTGTACGTTTGTGCGGAAAGACTCGAAAAGAGCTCGTGTAGGTGACGAACTCCATTGAAGTTGGGAATTATGATAGAAACGAGAGGGGCTGGCGACAGGGAAAAGTAACGAGCCTCGAGCGGCGCAGTAGATCTCTTCACTCCAACGGTCGCCTTATCAATAACCTCCTGATTGTGCGCCTCCCGGGTCAGCTGATGCTTCAGAGGCTCGAAACCGCGGACCAAACATTCTGGATGTCGACGGCAATACTCCCGGGGGCTGAACCAAGGATTGGGCCAAAATCCATCGCGCCAACCGACCGAGAGATAGTGCAGGAGTGGCTCGGTCTGAAGGCTACGGACAACCGGATAACTGTCGAGATACCATTGCGTGTCGAAATATTTGCTAATTGCGCGCCCCTCCAGCCAACCGCGCATTAAATAATGCCGCAAGGGCTCGGTGCGAGTCGCGTTTGCATTTCGCTCGTAATAAACTACGGGATCGAAATAGATGCTCGGCGCTCGCCCTTCGCGCCATCCGAACATCACATAGTGCCGGAATGGATCCATTCTCGAGAGCGCAACGTCGGCATTTTGATCCAGATACCATTGAGGGTCGAAATATGCGTTCGCGGATCGTCCCTCGCGCCAGCCAAAGGCGAGGAAGTGTTGCAGCGGTTCAACCTCCGCCCGGGCGACGTCTGGATTCTGGCTCAAATACCAGCGCGGATTGAAGTAAGCGCTAGGAGACGCACCTTTTCGCCACCCTTCGGTCAAATAATGCCCGAGCGGCTCGATATTCCGTTCGCGTAAGCTGGGATTGTGCTCGAGGTACCAGGCAAGATCGAAATAGGGCGAGGGATTGAGGCCCGACCTCCATCCACTCCGCAGGTAATGAGCCAATGCCTCCTTGCGGGTCGCGAGGGGACGGTTGATCCCGATGTCGCGAACCAGAACGTCTCGATATGTTGTCGTGTACCAGTCGTAGTCGAAAATCACTGAGTATCGCTTATGTGGGGCCATTCCGATTGGCCTGATCGCGACTGATAATCGATCGAGTTTGAACATTGAGGTCGAGCCCCCGGCAGTGGTGTCGCAATTTTGAATTGCGGTCCGAAATCCCGCCGAGGCGGGAGGCCCGAGCCACGCTGGGTCATGAGGCGGGCGAGGCCGCATTACATCGCTGTTCTTCGACTTTGCGTCTATCCGTCCGCGAGCCCACTATGACGGCTTGTCGAATTCTCGCGACACTTATCCGTAAATTGAATTCTTTTCGATGCCCGCCGCGAGCATCCCCGTCGAAAATCTATTGGGTGCCGCTTGCGCGCGTCATCGCGCAAGCCTTTCAGGAAAACTAACCAATCAGCTATAAAGCACGCCTAAAGCGGCTGTCTATAGCGTAATTATACTATATTGTAATAATATGCTTGCATGATTATTCAAAAACAATAGCTTGATTAATAGCTTGCTGACGGCGCCGGTCTGGCTTTTTTGGATTGTTGGTGGATATTTGTATTGAGCGTTTCGTGCCTTGGCAATATGAACTAGGGCGATCGAGATGGAATCGATGCCGGATATTGTTGACGACGAGCTGCTAGGTTTAAGGCTTAGCGGTGACGACGTCGATCTCATAAAGAGCTGCATGAGTGGCGGTTTATCCGGCGGGCGACTTGCGTCCTTGAGCGCCAATTTTCTCGAGCGAGGCTCTGTCGCCGCCGCATGTGTCGCTATGCAGAGCGTCTTTTCGATAGGACGCAGTGTCACGATAGACGATTTATTTTTGGCAGATAAAATCATACGGCGGCTTGCGTCGCAGTTGATTGAGAACCAGCTTCGTACTGACCTTCGGCCGTTGTTGTTCGATGCTCTTGTCGAGCAGTCTGCAAATGAACATATTTACAGCCAATATTCGTTTGCTTCAATTTTTTATCATCCGCATTCTATGGGCTCTACAAACTCGGCGATCATCGGTGGATGGATGCGTCAGTTTATAGAGCAGCACCGCTCAGGCGTCGGAGAGCGCAGAAAAAAGAATATCGCAGTCAATTATTTAATTCATGCGGAAAATTTAGATCAAAACGAATTGAACAGGCTGCTGGCGGCCCACGCCGACGAGCTATTTATCAAGGACTATCATGTTATATTTACATCAGATTCCGTGCTACGGGCATGCAACTATGAGACGCCGTGGATATTATCAAATAGTCTATATGGCTTGCTATTTCTATTCCAACTGGAGTGCATTGATTATATAAATGATGATTTTCGTCGTGGATATAAGAATATTTATGGCGCGCTAGAGGGGCTATGCGTTGCTGCGCTCACGCGAGCGGATGCCAATATGGCGGTCGCGAGACCTGATGTAATGAACTTGCTTTACTACTATATTTTCCACAGATTTGATCGCAGGTCTCGGGTTTTCGACAAACTCTCCAAGGAAGCTGTGTTTCGGCAATTGAATCAGCGGGAAACCCTTAGGCTGTCCGTGCCTCCGTCGATAAGGCGACGGTCTTTGCGTGTCGCAATCGGAGTCTCCGGCCAGATGCGCGGGTATGAAATCGCGCATAAGAGCTGGAAGGATTTAGAAAGACTAGGGGAGATAGATTATTTTGTTCACACGTGGAAGGGTATCGGTGGTCGTGAACCTGAGGGCGGCCACGCTGCGCGTATATTTAGTGGCCGGTTTCTCAATGAGTATCTCAAAGCAATCGATCTGTATGGGATTGCCGAGATAAAGCAAATGCTTAGAACATTGTTTCGATGTATAAGCAATAGAAGCATTGTAGATGCCGGAAGATTGGAAAAAGCATATAATACAAAAAATATTGTGATCGAAGACGAAGCGGACAGCTCGTTCACGGGATGGAATTGCTCAAAAATGATGCACTATAAGATATCATCTGTAATTAAAAGCATTGTAGACGCAGGGCGATCGTATGATATAATTATACGATTGAGGCCAGATAAAGTAATAAATCATGTTGATATTGATAGAATGTTTGAACATATTAATGAGTGCTTATTTAATGACGTTGTATATTCAGATATTGGATATTTCTTACATTTCGGTGTAGGATTTTGTGTTGGGGATCAGTTCTATATGGGCGCCGCGGCTCGCGTACAAAGAAGCGTAAATATATATGAGGAGGTCGGGTTGTTGTCGGGCATTAGAACGTGGGGTCTGAGCGACGAATGGGGGCCTCACTATAATGCAGCAAATATTCTTGCTGGTCAAAATATCAATGTCAAAAAGGCAGATATTGACTGGGGTCCATTGGTCGAGCAGTCGACGCTTTGTCCTCATTTTATTGTCGACGCAATCATGGAAGATTTGCAGCATCAAAACAGTGATGCGCGACGCAAGGCTGTTTTGGCGCTGCTAGCCGCGGCCCAGGCAGACGCGTTACACCCCCACAACCTTTCGTGATGCGTCCAGGCCGATTGCGAGATTACAATATGAAACGGCTGATCGTCGATCTCGACAACACACTCACGATCGGAGAGACCGACGACTATCGTCACGCTACGCCAAATCTAGAAATGATCGCGCGTCTTCGTGATTACCGCAAAATGGGTTTCGAGATCGCCATTCATACAAGCCGTAACATGCGTTCGTACGAGAACAGTATGGGAAAGATCGCCGCAAGGACCTTGCCTATCGTCACCGATTGGCTGGAACGGCACGGCGTGCCTTACGATGAAATTTGGATCGGCAAGCCTTGGTGCGGGCGCGAGGGATTTTACATCGACGATCGAGCCGTCCGTCCTTCCGAATTCCTCCGTCTGTCATTCGAAGAGATAACGGACTTGTTGGCAGACGAGGTGCGCTTTGCCCAGCAACGCTGACATGCAGTCCCAATCGGTCCCGGTACCAGAGGAACCGATATTCGTGATCCTCTCCGGCGCCTATGTTACATCGGACATTGCCGCTGAATTTGGACGTCTGCCACCGGCTTTCTTGCCGATCGGGTCGGAGCCGCTTTATGTGCGGCAGGTGGCATTTGCGCGCGAACGAACATCGACCATTCTCCTCACGATCCCCGCAGATTTCCAAATGACACGATCGGACGAGACGCGACTCGAGGATCTGCGGGTACGGATCGTCCGGTCTCCGGTCTCGCTCTCCTTGGCCACCGCCACCCAGTTTATTTTGGAAGCTTTGGATGTGCGAGGATCCTTGATCTTGCTACACGGCGACACGCTCGTCGATATCGGGAGCGAGACACTCGACGACGTCGTCGTCGTGGATGAAACGGATGATTTCTACCCTTGGGCGGATGTGGTCAACTCTGCGAAGCCAGAACAGGGTCTGTCTCTGGAAACGAGCTATGGCGACGGCGCTCGTTCACGGCTGGTCGCGAGCGGGCTATTCAGTTTCACGAACTCCTCCGCTTTTCGAGATGCGTTGAACGCTTGCCCCGATTTTATTTCGGCTGTCGACAGTTACGGCCGGCGGGTTCCGCTGCGCGCGGTCAAAGCGCAGAGATGGTACGATTTCGGCAGTTTGTCGCGCATGATGCGGTCGAGACGCGAAATTCTCGTTAGCCGCGCATTCAATACGCTCACGTGCGACGGCGTGAGCGTCGTCAAGACAAGCCGGCAAAAAGACAAGATTACCGCGGAAATCGCCTGGTATGAACAGCTGCCGTCTTCTATGCGTGCATTTACTCCGCATTTCCTGGGCGTAGTCAGGGAGAATTTGCCGGACGAATTCGAGATCGGCTATCGTTTGGAGTATCTTTACCAGCCAACACTTGCCGAGCTCGTCGTTTTCGGTCGTCTGCCGCGGTATGTCTGGCGGCAGATCATCGCGAAATGTCTGGAGTTCATTGAAGCCTGCCGCCAGATTCGACCCGAATCGGACGAGGCGTTCAGCGAGCGACGCGAACTCTTCGATTCTCTAGTGAAGAAGAAGTCGAGGAGACGTATCGAGGACTTTCTGGCCACGAGAAATATTGCGCTCTCGAACCGCATCACATTGAACGGCGTGCGCACGCCTCGTCTCGAGGACGTGCTGGACGATTTGATTTCGATGATTCCCTCGACGAGTTCGGAAACCTACTCGCTCATGCACGGGGACCTCTTTTTCGGTAATATGTTTTATGACTTCCGCGCCAAACGCGTGCGCGTGGTCGATCCGCGCGGCCATATCGATACGGGTAAGCCCACGCTGTGGGGCGATTGGAGATATGATCTCGCCAAGTTAGCGCATTCAGTGCACGGTCAATATGACCATATCCTTTTGGGATCTACAAAATTCAGAGAGTTCGGGCCTATGGAATATGAATTCAGCCGCAGCGATCGAGACGACCTGAAAGCCCTGAGCGAGGACTTTGGCGCGCTTACCATGGGCGGCTTGTCTTGTCTCGGTCCAGAGATTCGCGCGATCGAGGGACTGCTGTTCCTTTCAATGTTGCCGATGCACGCGGAAGCGCCTCTGCGTCAGAACAAGTTTTTTTCCAACGGTTTGCTCATTCATCGTGAGCTGACATCCTAAAGCCCCGTCCGACAAGAAAGCGGAGTTGAATATGTTTCTCTTCGCCATGGCCGGTCTCAGCAACCGGTTTCGTATCGCCGGGTACGACAAGCCAAAATTTTCGCTCGAGGCGCATGGCGCTTCGATGTTCGAGCACTCGGTCGTCGGCTTCTCGAAATATTTCGGCGCCGAAGACTTTCTCTTCGTGACATTACGTTGCTACGATGCTGGGGAATTTATCCGGTCACGAAGTAAGCGTATAGGGATACCGCCAAAGCGTGTCCGGATTGTCGAGCTCGATGCGACGACGACCGGACAAGCCGAAACTGTGATGCTTGGACTTTTGCACGCAGGCATTCGCGCCGAAGAGCCGCTCACCATCTTCAATATCGACACTTTTCGACCTGGGTTTTCTTATCCTAATGATCTAGATCTCTCTCGTATCGACGGTTATCTCGAAACGTTCGTCGGGCTTGGAGACCATTGGTCGTTTGTGAAACCTCTGGCGGACGGAAATCCAGAGCGCCGCGTGGCCGAAGTGGCCGAAAAGCGCCGCATATCGCCTTATTGTTCCTCCGGCCTATACCATTTTCGGGCGACCGAATTGTTCCTACGCGCGTACGGACGCATCGAAACGCGCAACCCTGCGGAGTTGCAGGGCGGAGAGCGATATGTTGCACCACTTTATAATTATCTGATCGCCGAAGGTTACGATATCCGTTTCGCTCCTATAGAGAAGTTCGAAATCATTCATTGCGGCACGCCCGTAGAATATCGTGCGGTGCTCGATCTGGACACAATCGCGACCTTGCGTCAAATGCCGCCGTCGTAAGGGCGTTGTCACATTAGAGCATCGTCCGAGCATTGCGATTCAATAAAGCGTGGCGGATTCCCATATCTGAAGCGGAGCGCTGAGCGGCGTGAGCGGCTGGGAGGGGATCATGACGCTGTCTATGGATCTTCGCGAGAAGGTGATGAAGGCGATCCGGGGTGGGACGTCGCGCCGACAGGCGGCCGCACGGTTCGATATCGGTCCGGCGACCGCCGTGCGCTGGGCCAAGCGGGTCGAGATCACCGGCGAGGTCGCGCCGGCCAAGATGGGCGGCGACCGCCGCTCGCGGCGCGTCGAGGCGCAGGCGGATTTCATCCTCGCGCAGATAAAGGACAAGCCCGACATGACGATCATGGAGCTGCGCGACAAGATCAGGGAGCGCCACGGGCTCGCCGCCGGCTATGGGACGGTGTGGCGGTTCCTCGCGCGCCATGGGATCACGCGGAAGAAGAAGACCGGCCATGCCGCGGAGCAGGACGGGGAAGAGGTCGCCTCGGCGCGAGAGGAATGGTTCGAGGGCGAGCTCGATCTCGACCCGGAAAAGCTCGTTTTCATCGACGAGACGAGCGTCTCGACGAATATGGCGCGGCGCTTCGGCCGGGCGCCGCGCGGGGAGCGTTGCCGGGCGTCGGTCCCGTTCGGACAATGGGAGACGACGACGCTGATCGCAGCGCTGCGCGTCGATCGCATCGACGCGCCGATGATGATCGACGGCGCGCTCGATGGCCGCTCGTTCCTGGCCTATGTCGAGCAGGTTCTGGCGCCGACGCTCTGCGCAGGAGAGATCGTGGTGCTGGACAATGTGAGCACCCACAAGGTCGTGGGCGTGCGCGAGGCGATCGAAGCGAAATGCGCGAAGCTCCTTTATCTTCCGCCCTATTCGCCGGACTTCAATCCGATCGAAAAGTCCTTCTCCAAGATCAAGTCGGTTCTCCAGCGCATCGCAGCGCGCACCGTCGATGCGCTCGACGCGGCGGTCGCCCAGGCCCTGCGAAGCGTCACGCCGAACGAATGCGCGAATTACTTTGCGGCATCCGGCTATGATGCAGCTTGATCGGATTCCGCTCTAAGACGGATCTCGCGCGTAAATCCGCAAATCGCGCGACTTCCCTGTTCGGTATGGCGAAAGGGGAACTCTGGCGCATCTTGGACAACATTACCCATAAAAAAAGCGAGGTGAGAGTAATCACCCCGCGTTGGAAGGCCCGTAATCAGAGCCTCGGATCGATTGGCTCGCTCTCCAACGCGAGGATAGCGAAAACGCATTCATGGGTCTTGCGCAGGGGCGCGCAGGCGGTAAAGCGCGTCAGGGCTTCATGGCCGAGCGCGAATTCGCGCAGGGCGTTGGTCCTTTTGGCGCCGAGGCCGCGTTGGCGCAGGCGTTCGAGATGTTCCGGCAGGTCATATTCCGGGCCGTAGATGATGCGCAGATATTCCGGGCCGCGCACCTTCAGCGCCGGCTGGATCGACCCCTTGGCGCCGCGCGCGATGAAGTCTCGCGGCTTCACCACCATGCCTTCGCCGCCCGCCGATGTCAGCTCCTCCCACCAGCGCGTCGCCTCCTCGCAGGCCGAGGCGTCGTCCAGAGCGAGGCGACGCCAGCGAGTCGTCGTCACATTCTGCACGCCGGTCGCCGCCAATGTCTCGGCCATCGACATGTGCCAGAGATGGTCCTTGTCGAAATGCGTGGCGTCCTCGCTCGCCAGCAGATGGAACGGGGCGATGCGCAGATCGTCGAGCGAGCGAACCGGCCAGACATAGGGCTTCCAGGCGTCACCATAGCGCGCTGCCTTTTCGGCGCGGATCGCGAGCCGATCGCGCAGCGCCTCGACAGGAACGCCCCGAGCGGCGGCGCGCGCGGCGGCGTCATGGGCGAGGGCAAGTCCTGCTCTGCTCGCAGCGGCGACCGGCGCATATTGCTGCTCGATCAGCGCCGATGCCTTGGCAGACCAGGGCATGATTTCCGTATCGAACAGGAGCCAGTCGGTCGCGAGCATCTCCCAGAGGCGGGCGCGGTCGCAGGCGGTGCGCAGCCGTGCGAGCAGCGCCTCGCATTCAACGCCATCCGCCAAGAAGGCGCGGCCCGAGCGCGTCCAGATCTGGCCGCTCTCGCCGGAGAGGACGCCGAAACGCCGCCGCGCCACATCGGCGTCGCGGCAGAGGGCGACGACGGCGCGCGAGCCCATGTGCTTTTCCTCGAGCACGACTTCCTTTTGGCCGCGCTCGCGGAAGAAAGCGAAGGCTTCCTCCGGGCGCTCCAGAAAGCCGTCGCGCGCGCTCGTCTCCACCGGCGACATGGTCGGCGGGAGATAGACGAGCCATTGCGGCGCGAGAGCGAAGCGGCTCATCGCTTCGAGCGCCGCAGCGGAATTCTCCTCGGCGATGGGAATGCGCCGCAGCAGCGTCGTGTCGATCCATCGCCGTCCCGACACATCGGCATGATCGAGGAGCCGATCCGCCTCGGCCTGCAAGGCGGTCTCCGGCGCGGCGACGAGCGGGCGCGCCGGCTCGCAATAGACGCGCGCGGCAGGAACCTCGACCAGCTCCCGCTCCGGCCAGCGCAGCGCCGTGAGCTTGCCGCCGAAAACGCAGCCCGTGTCGACGCAAATGGTGTTGTTGACCCATTCCGCATCCGGCGTCGGCGTATGGCCATAGACGATTGCCGAGCGGCCGCGATAATTCGCAGCCCAGTCGAGCCGAACCGGCAGGCCGAACTCATCTGTCTCGCCCGTCGTCTCGCCAAACAGAGCGAACTCTCGGACCGCGGGCGAGCCACGACCAATCATTTCCTCCTTCAGCCCGGCATGGGCGACGGCGAGCTTGCCTCCGTCGAGCCAATAATGGCTGCGGAGATCCGCGAGGAAAGTCTTCACGCGCTCGCGGAACTCGGCCGGCTCCTCGGCGAGCTGATCGATCGACTCCTGAAGCCCGTGGGCGACCGTAACCTTTCGGCCTTCGAGCCAGCGCGACAATTTGCGGTCATGATTGCCCTGCACGACATAGGCGACGCCTGCGGCCTGCGCCGCCATGGCGATGCGCAATACGCCCGGAACATCCGGACCGCGATCGACCAGATCGCCAACGAAGACCAGCTTGCGGCCATGCGGCGCCGACACGGCGACGGCGTCGCCATCGCCCTCGACGACATAGCCGAGCGCTTCGAGCAGCCGCCGCAATTCCTCGAAGCAGCCATGCACGTCGCCGATCACATCGAAGGGGCCGACATCGTTGCGCTTGTCGGTCCACATGGGGCGGCGCTCGACGACCGCGGCCTCGATCGCCGCGACCGAGGACAGCTTCCAAATCTGCCGAAACCCCTCATTAGCGAGGCCGCGCAGACCGCGATGAATCTCCTGAATCATGCGCTGCGGCACGCCGGGGCCGAAATCGCGATCCGGCCGCGCCTTGTTGCGCGCGATGCAGACTTCGAGGCCCGGATCGACGACGATCGCCACAGGCAGCGCATGCCAGCGCCGCGCGAGCTCGACCCAGGATTTGCGATCGGCGGCGCGCACATTGGTGGCGTCGATCACCGCGAGGCGGCGGTTCTTCAGCCTTTTCTCGGCGATGGCGGCAACGAGCGCGAAAGCGTCGGCCGAGGCCGATTGATCGGTCTCGTCGTCGCAGACGAGACCGCGGCACTGATCCGAGGAGATCACCTCCGTCGGCTTGAACCAGCGCGACGCGAAGCTCGATTTGCCCGCGCCCGTCGCGCCGATCAGCACGACGAGGCAGAAGTCGGGAATGTCCAGGAGAGTCGGGAGAGGCGCATTCATCTCGAGAACACCGCAACCTGCGTGACCGGACCAAGGTCTGGATGCTCCTCGCCTATGCCGGACAAGGCGACCGAATAGCCATGGCTTTCGGCGATCGCTTGCGCCCAATCGCGAAATTGCGCGCGCAACCATTCGAAGCGATGGTCGGGATGGCGGAAGGCGCCGGCCGGCAGAGAGTCGAACAGGGCGTTATATTCGGCGTTCGGCGTCGTCACGATCACGGTCTTCGGACGCGCTGCGCCGAAGACGATCTCGACCAGCGTCGGCAGGCGATCGGCGTCCAAATGCTCGATCACCTCGACGAGGGCGACGGCGTCGACATCGGCCCAGCGCGCATCGCGATAGGTGAGCGCGCCATGCAGCAGGCTCAACCGCTCCACGGAAGGACTGCCGGCGCGATCGAGCTTCAGCCGCTCGCTGGCGCGCTCCAGCGCGCGGGTGGAGGCGTCGAGACCGATGATCCGCTCGAAGCCGCGCTCCTTGACGAGACGTTGCAGCAGTCGGCCTTCTCCGCAGCCGAGATCGGCGACGCTGCGCGCGCCCGCCTCCTTCAACAGGCCGACGACGGCGTCGAGACGACGATCGTGCAGACGCAGCGGCGCCTCCAGCGCCTCCTCGCGCGGCGGCGCCTTTCCGTCTTCCGGACCCTCCTCAGCCTCGGTGTCCGGCGCGAAACGCGCGAGGGCGGCGCGCGCGAGGCTGCGGCGGTTCTTCAAGAAGCGCCGCGCGATCGTCTCGCGCTCGGGGTGTGCGGCGAGCCAGGAACCGCCTTTGGCGACGAGCTTCTCCACCTCGTCGTCGCCGACCCAATAATGCTTGTCGGCGTCCATCGCCGGGATCAGCACATAGAGATGGCCGAGCGCATCGGCGAGGCGCAGCGTCCCCGCGAGCCGCAGCTCGACATAACGCGAGGGGCCATCCGCTCCCTCGATGCGGCGCGCCTCCACGGTCCAGCCGAGCGGCGCGAAGAGGCGCTCCAGCAAATCGCCGTCGCGCGGCGCGGGCAAAGGCGCGACGACAATCTCGAGCGGGATCGCCGTCGCCGCGAGTTCCGGCCGCTCGCGCGAGACGCCGGTCATCGCCGTGCGAAAGGCCTTGTTGAGCGCGACCGAGAGGAAGGACGACGCCGCATAGGGTCGATCATTGACATATTGATCCGCGATCCCTTCGCCGCCACCGCGGCCGCGCACGAGAGCGACCGGATCGAGGTCGAGGATCAGCGCCGCCTCGCAGCGCTCCACGTCGGCCTGCGGGAAAAACACGGTTCCGCGTCCAAAGGACAGCTCGACGTCATGGGCGCGATCGGGATGCTTCATCAGCAGAAATCCGAGATCGGTGGCCGGCGCATGCGTGGTGGCGATGGACAAATACATGACGGATATCGAGCTTGCTCGGCAATGTGTTCGGCGCGGAAGCCTATAGCAGGCGAGCTTCGACTTGTCTTGGCCCGGAGTGGCGAGCGCAGGGCGGCGCTCGACGTCGATGACGCCTGAACCACCACGCCGATGGTCCACGATCTTGCGTCCAGGCGCCACCATGATGTATCAGTGTCACCATTGGACGGCGCAGTTGCCGGATAGGGTTTTTCGGTAGAATCAACATGTTACGTGTCTATTGGTAGCGAATCCCTCCTCCGCTACCATTTGTCCGCCGAACGGAATTCCTGAGTCGAAATCAATAGCTTGCGTCGGGGTAGCGAGTCTGAGCCTCGACTCGGGACCGCGGCCTGCTCTCGGTTGCGCTCGAAAAATTCCTCGGGCGCGAGAAGAAGCGTCACGGCGACGATCGCGCGAGCGGGCTGGCCTCGTCGTCCCTTTACGTCATCGGCGACAAACCCGTTTCCGAAGTCACGAGGCGCGAGCTCGCCAAGATCGACCTCGCTCTGCCGGATATCCCCACGCGAACGATCGTGACGTCTTCTCGCCGGAGGAGGCGATCAAGCTCGTCGACTTGCCGCTCTTCACCGGATGCGAGTCGTTGTCGCGCGTCTGGAACCCTGGCGAGCTGTTCGTTCAGGACGCTCGCTATTGGGGCTATGTCCTCGCTCTCGTCACCGGCATGCGTCCGGCCGAGATCGCGCAGATCCGCTGCCAAGATCTGATCGCGATCGAGGACGAAGGCGAGCTCGTATGGTTCGTCGACTTCACCGACCGAATGATTGGGATAGCAACGGCGCGGCGCCACGGCTGCGACGCGCCTCGATGGAGGAGGCTAGCGTTCCTCGTTGGCCGCGCCCAAGGGCCGAGTGGCGCCAAAAAGTGGCCCCTGGCGTCGCGCTCTAAAGGCGGCATTCGACAAGCGCGCAACGAGGCGGAAGCCGCGCTATCGCCGAATTCGTGACAATTTCGACCACTGTCAACGCCCAATAGCCTCCGTAGAGGCCATGCGCGTCGGAAATGCCATCTTGAAGGTCGCGCCTCCGCCGATCGTATCCTCGATCCAGATGCGGCCGCCATGGGCCGCCATCAGCTCTTTCCCGATCGCCAGGCCGAGGCCGCTTCCGGTCGCGTCGCTGCTCTTGCGCCAGAAGGGCTCGAAAACTCTGTCCCGATCCTCGGGCGCGACGCCGGCGCCATGATCGACGACCGATACCGAAGGCCCGTCATCGACGATGACCATGATCGCCCCGCCCGACGGTTCCGCCCGCAAGGCATTGTCGATGACATTGGAGACGATCGACTCGATCGCCATGCGGTCGCCTCTGATCGTGACGGGCGCGGCGGACGCGACGAAATCGATCTGTCGATTGCTGCGATAGGCTAGGAGAAGCGCGTCGGAGACGATGGCTTGCGTCGTCTCCACGAGGTCGAACCGCTCGAAAGCATCCTCGGCGTGAGCGCCGATGCGGGAGACCGCGAGCAATTGCTCGACGATGTTGCGGATGCGCCGCGCATCCCGCTTCAGATCGGTCTTCAACGTCGGCTCCTCCGGCGCGTCGAGCCGCGCGCTCAAAATGGCGACCGGCGTGCGCAGCTCATGCGCGGCATTGGCGGTGAAGCGGCGCAGAACCATGGCGCCGTCGTCGAGACGCTGCAAAGCCTCGTTGAGGGCGGTCGCCAAAGGCGTGAATTCCTCGGGACATTCTTCGTCCGGCAGGCGCTGATGCAGAGAGTCGAGATCGATCCGCGTCACCGCCTCGGCGAATTCATGGATCGGCGCGAGGCCGCGCTGCACAGAGAACCACATAACGACCACGCCGAACGCCAATGGAGTGACGAGATAATAGATGTGACGCCAGGACTCCTGCACGAAGGCCGAGACGATGTCGGCCCAGCTCGTCTTATGTCCATAGACCAAAATCTGCAGACGTCCGAAAGGCGTGTCGCTCTTTTGCACGATTACTTGATCGTCGGGCGTCTCGCTTCGCGGGAGCGAAAGCTGCATCCAGTTCGGCTTGTAGCGCAGCAGGGCCGAAAAATCGGCGGCGAGCGCGGGGGACGAGCCGGGAGCGGCCCATTGCCGCTCCGAATCGAACACGGCATAGCGCAGGTCGGGGTTCTTCGCCGTTTCCGCGCGGAGGGCCGCACTCTCCCTTATGCGAATATAGCCGTTCTCGTCGCGCTCGAGGGAGGCGATCAGCAGCTGCTGGGTGCGCGTATAAGCATAAGAGCGCAGATAATCGTCGCTCGCTCCGAGCACGCCATAGTGATCGAGAAACAGCGAGACGACCCAGCCGAAGGCGAAGGCCGATATTTGCGCGGCCACGAGACTCTTCAGAAATTGCGTCGAGAGCGACCGGCGCCGCGTCACGCCGAATCCTCGGTCAGCATGTAGCCGATGCCACGCGCTGTCAAAATCGTCACATTCGCGCCCGGCGACGAGAGACGCTGGCGCAAGCGCGACACGAGCGTGTCGATCGCATTGGCCTGCACCTCGTCTTCCGAGCTGAACACTTCGTTGAGCAGCGCCTCTCGCGTCACCACGCGATTGGCGCGTCGGATCAGCGCCTCGAGCAGATTGAGCTCGCGGCGGCGCAGGGGCAAGGGCTTGTCGTCGATGGTGAGCGCCCGTGTCTCGGGATCGAAAGAGAGCGCGCCGACGCGGATGGGCGGCAGAACGGCGCTCCCAGGACGCCTCAGACAAGCGCGCACGCGGGCGATGAGCTCCTCGCCCTGAAAGGGCTTGGTGAGATAATCGTCTGCGCCGGCCTCGAGGCCGGCCACTTTGCTGGTCAGCGAGTCGAGCGCGGTCAGCATCATCACGCGCGCGCCGGGGCGAAGCGCTCGAATGCGTGGAATGAGCTCGGCGCCGTCGCCGTCCGGCAGGCGCCGGTCGAGCAGATTGAGGTCGTAGACGAACTGCCGCGTCGCCTCTTCCGCCTCACGGATCGACGTCGCATGATCGACCACGAAGCCCGCGCCTTTGAGCAGGGAGGACAGGAGCCGCGACATGTCCGGCTCGTCTTCCACCAACAGGATTTTCACTGGACGCCGCTCCAGCTTTTCAATCGCCCGCCCTGCTCCGAGGTCGTAGCATGGCCGGATTGTTGCCGTAAAGCCACAGTCCGTCAGAAGAGCTGCGACGGTGGGACTTTGACAGACTGATGATAGGTCGCCTCTCTAGCTTTCGCCATAATCGATGTGGAAGCGGGGGCGGATGACGAAGCGCAGGACCGAGCGAAGGACGAGCCGAATTCGGTGCGCGTCACTGCGTGCGACGATCATCGGCGCCCTGGCCTTCGTCCTGCTTATCCAAATCTTCGCGGCCGGCGCCGCGCTCGTGTCCAAACACACGTCCGAACACACGATCGCCGCTGGCGGAGCCATCGAGCGATTCTGCGCCGCAAACGAGAGCGGCCATGCGAAGGCCGATCACAGCCCGAGCTGCATGCTGTGCTGTGGCTGCCGCGACGCCACTATTCTGCCCCCGCGCGAGCCCGGCGCCGTCGCCGCACTGCACAGGTCCATCGCAAGCGCGTCGAGCATGCCTTTCATCCGCCGCGCGCCATCGCTCGCCCCAGAAAGTGGATGGGCGAGTTCCTGGTCCTCGCAGGCGCCGCCCGCCCGCTCCTGACAAATCGATACGAGTGGCGTTCGCGCCGCACTTCCCTCGATCCGCGTGGGCTCGACGCACCGCGCCAGGAGCAATGACAATATGATTCGCACAACGCTTTCACTCGGCGTCTCTGCCTACGCGCTCGGCATCGGCATCCTTACTACCGCAGCGTCGGCGCAGGAGGCCTTGCCGACGATCGATATCGGATCGTCGAGCGCGGGGTCGCGCACGACCATCTCCTCGCCAGCATCCACAAATCAGACGGGCTACGCGCGCTCCACAAGCTCCGCCGCCACCAAGACTGAAACGAAGCTTCTCGATACGCCGCAGTCGGTTCAAATCATCCCGCACGAAGTAATCGAGGACAAGCAGGCCATCAGCCTCCAAGAAATCGTTCAAAACGTATCGGGCGTTCAATTAGAGAATAGCAGCAATCCTTACGATCAATTCCTAATTCGTGGCTTCAGCAACGGATATGGAAGAATCAACCGAAACGGCCTTCGCATGGAAGGCCTGATCGGCGCGACCGAAGCGGCGTTCACAGATCGTGTCGAGATTGTGAAAGGGCCGAACTCTATGCTCTATGGCCGCATCGAGCCCGGGGGTCTCGTCAATGTGGTGACGAAACGCCCGCAGGAAGCGTTTTCAGCGAATGTCAGCGAGGAGTTCGGCAGTTGGGGGCTTTCCAGAACCGTAGCCGACGCGACCGGGCCGGTCGATGACGAGAAATCGGTGCTCTATCGGCTCATGGCCGTCTACGACCATGCAGATTCCTTCGTAAATTTTGATCATCGAGACAATGGCGCGGCCGCTCTATTCCTGACCTTCAGGCCGACGGAAAGGTTCGAAGCCAATGTGCAGTTCGAGCATTATCAAAAGAAAATCGCGAGTGACGGCAGCTGGATTCCCGTCGACGCGCGAACCGGTCGGCCGTTCGTTCTGCCGAGAAGCTTCAGCATGGCGGATCCATCCAAATGGTCGGACTTTCCGACGGTCGTGCATCGCACCATCTACGCCTTCGATTGGACATACAAATTCGACGAAGACTGGAAAATCGTCAACCGCTTCAATTATGTCGACAATGACGAGAATCAGAATGGGCTCGGTTTCGGCGGCTTCGACGGCGTCAACATCAATCGGACGCCGTGGATGGGCAACATCAAGCGAGCGATGCTGAGCGCGAATCTCGACGTCACCGGCAAGACGACAACAGGACCGTTCGATCACAATTTGCTCGTAGGGGCGGACTGGTTCAGCTATCAAGATGACCTTCTGAATTCACCCAGCAGCTATGACGGTCTCCCGCTCAATATCTTCGCGCCCGCCTATGGGAATGTCTCGGCAGCATGGCGTCTCGTCGCCGACTCCGGGCGCTCGAATGTGACGTGGCGGACGCGATCGAAGAATTTCGGCGTCTATGCCCAGGATCAGATTTCGTTCTGGGATGACCGAGTTCACCTTCTCCTCGGAGGTCGATGGGACACTGCCGACCAGCATTTCGCGACTGTTTACGGGGACCCGTTCGCGTCGTGCTATCCGTATTGCACCGGCTATCCATTGAAGCGCAATGCCGACACCACTCCTCTTTCGCCGAGAGCCGGACTCGTCTTCAAAGTTGACGAAACGACGTCGCTCTATGGCAGCTACGTCCGATCTTCGGGAACCAACAATGGCTATACGAGCGACGGCTCCGTCATTCCTCCAGAACGAGGCCTGCAATGGGAAGTCGGCGCGAAAAAGCAGTTTTTCGATGGTAGGGTCATGGCCTCGGTCGCTCTGTTCGATCTCAGAAAAAAGAATGTGCTGCAAGCGGACCCGCTTCGGCCGGGCGTTAGCGTGCCTGTCGGCGAAGTCACGAGCCGCGGCGTCGAATTCGATATCTCTGGGCAGATCACCGATAATCTCAATGTGATCGCGTCCTATACCTTCGACTCCGTGAAAATCACCAACGACAATAACAACGGCAATGTCGGCAAGCGCTACTACGGCGTCGCCCCGAATGTCGCCAATCTTTGGGCCAAATGGGACACGGCGCCCGGAGCCGCGGAAGGATGGGAGTTCGGCGGCGGCTTCTACGCCATGGACAATCGGTGGGGTGACAATGCAAATAGCTGGTTCATGCCCGGCTACATCAAATTCGACGCCATGGGCGCCTATCGGACGACGCTTTTCGGACATGGCGTGACTGTGAGGCTCAACGTCAAGAATCTCACGGATCGGAGATATTTCACCAACGCCGGCGGCTGGGTCCCCGCCGCGCAATATGGTCAGCCTCGCACATTCATGGGCGAGATCGCTTTCAAATGGTAAGCCTCGAGCGCGCTCGCTCCTTGGCGCGTTCTCACCCAATCGTTCGAAGAGGCGGCATGATGCGTGCAATCTTCGTCTTACTGCATCGCTGGGCGGGACTCGCCATGGCGGCATTTCTGATCCTCGTCGGAATCACGGGAAGCATTCTCGTCTTCCTGCCGGAATTGAATCACTGGCTGACGCCGAACCTCTATCCCGGCCCGAGCGGCGGCGCGGAGCTCTCAGCCAGCGCGCTACTGCGCCGCGCCGAGGAGCTCACGCCGCAAGCACGCCCGACGCGAATCTTTTTCGCGGCGCCCGGAACGGCGATCGTCTCCTTCGAGACGAAGCCGGGCGCGCCGGAGATCGACGCTCTCTATCTCGATCCAGTCAGCGGGGACGCGCTCGGCCGCGTGAAGCAGAAGGGCCTGCCGGAAAGCCTCGGTGATGTCTTGCCTTTCATCGACCGTCTGCACTGGTCTCTGGCGCTCGGCCCTTGGGGCGAGTGGCTGCTCGGCGTCGTCGCTCTCACCTGGACGATCGACTGTTTCATCGCCTTCTATCTCACCCTGCCCGCCAATCTCCTGCGCCGGCGCGGCTTCCTCGCGCGCTGGAAGTCCGCTTGGCTCATCAAGCCCGGCGCCTCCTTCTATCGGCTCAATTTCGATCTGCATCGCGCGAGCGGATTGTGGCTGTATCCGCTGCTGCTCGTTCTCGCTTGGTCGGGTGTGTGCTTCGATCTCAATGTCGTCTATCGCGGCGCCATGGGCCTCGTCTTCGATTTCGCGCCGCCGATTTGGAAGCGCGAGGCTCCTCCCGCGTCGGATCGACGCGAGCCGCTGCCCTTCGAAGAAGCCGAGCGCATCGTCCGCGATCTGATGGCGGAGCGCGCCGCGCGCGAAGGCTTCACGATCGATCGCCGCACCAACTTTTCTCTCGATCGCGAGACCGGACTCTATGTCTATGGCGTTCATAGCAGCCGCGACGTCGGCGAGAAATATGGCGGGACGACGATCGCCATCGACGGCTATACGGGCGCCGTGCATGGCTTCCAGGCTCCAACCGGCGGCAAGGGCGGCGACACCGCGACCGAATGGCTCGTGGAACTGCATATGGCCAATGTGTTCGGCCTGCCCTATCGCATTCTCGTCTGCGTCGCCGGCGTGGCGATCGCTCTGCTCTCCGTCACCGGCGCGATCATTTGGTGGAAAAAGCGAGGCGCCCGTCGACTCCACGATAAACGGAGTGAGCCGGCGCTCGTCGACGGCTAGGGCGTTGGACGACGAGGGTCTCCTATCATGTGGCCCGTCTACCTCTGGCTTCGAGAGTGGTCCGACGTTGGGGTCAGGCTCCGCAAAGCCGCCCTTCATTGCGTCCGCAAAGGGTCAGAGTTCCTCGTTCGCTTTCAGCGAACGGAGAGGTCGCGCGGATTTCGTTGAAAAACTCTGCCGTTGAGCGTCGCAGGTTCCTTCGGAGGCATTTTTCGAGATTTTGGGCGGTGTGATCTTCGCCGGGGCGGCCGCGCTTTGCTCCCTGATGACAGCCGGCCGGCTCGTTATGCCCGGCGGGCGACGATAATCGGCGACAACGAGTGCGATCGGATGACAGCGGTCGAAGGGGGACTGTCAGGAATCCTGTGTGCGGGGCCGGGTTCCCATCATGTTCGACGAAGCGATCGTCGAACATGATGGCGAATTGATTTTTCGCCTCGCACCATTCGCGAGGCGCCATGTTCCACTCTCCCGCGACTTGGCGCAAGACGAGATAGAGGAGCTTCAACGCGGCGTCATCGGTCGGAAAATTTCCTCTCGTCCGCACGGCGCGCCGCAGCTTCGCGTTCAAGGATTCTATGGCGCTCGTCGCGTAGATGATCCGCCGCACCGCGATCGGAAACACGAAAAATGGGATGACCTGCTCCCAATTGCGCCGCCAGCCCTGCGCGAGCGACGGAGATTTCTTGCCCCAATGGCCGCCGTCGAAGGCCTCCAGAGCTTCGCGAGCCGCCTCCGGTCGGGGCGCGATAGATCGTCTTCAGCGCGGCGGCGATCGCCTTGCGGTCCTTGTTTGAGGCGAATTCCATCGAGTTTCGAATGAGATGCACGATGCAGATCTGAACGGTCGTCTGCGGAAACACCGCATTGGTCGCCTCCGGAAAGCCCTTCAGGCCGACGACCACGGCGATCAGAATGTCGCCGACGCCGCGGTTCTTCAGCTCGTTCATCACCCGAAGCCAGAATTTGGCGCCCTCCGAGGTTTCGATCCAAAGCCCCAGAATATCCTTGGTTCCGTCAGGCGTGACGCCGAGCGCGACATAGACGGCTTTGTTGCGAACCAGGCCCTCATCGCGGATTTTGACGCGCAGGGCGTCGAAAAAAACCAAGGGATACATCGCCTCGAGCGGCCGGTTCTGCCATTCGGCGACAGCCTCTAGCACGGCGTCGGTGACCGTCGAAATCAGATCGGGCGAGACTTCCAGAACGTAGAGCTCGAGCAAATGGCCCTGGATCTTGCGCACCGTCATGCCGCGCGCATACATCGACACGATTTTCTCGTCGAAGCCGGGAAAGCGCCGCTGATAGCGCGCGATCAGCTTGGATCGAAGCTCCCCTCCCGGTCCCGCGGGACCCTGATGTCGATCTTCGACGTCTCGGTCAGCACGGTCTTCTTCGAATAGCCGTTTCGGTGGTTCGCCTTGCCCGCCGCCGCTTCGCTCTCGAGATGGTCGTCCATCTCGGCGTTCAGAACCCGTTCGGCCAATGCCTTCTTCAGCTCGTCGAACAGGCCGTCCTTGGAAAAGACCGCCTTCGGAGCGCGTCCCGACAGCAACTGATCCAGTGTGTCCTTCTTGATCGCCATAGCCCGCCTCCTGCGGTTCTACTATGGCCCCGCACACAAGATTCCTGACAGTCCCGTCGAAGGCGGACTCGGCGATGGGCGCGACGAAGATCGCCGGGTCGGCGCCGTCGCAAACCTCGATCCGGCACATGAGTCTGCTACTCGCCGGCCATCGGCTCCAGCGGCTTACGCGCCGCTCCGCCATGCGCATCGCGGAAGCGCCGCGCTTTCCTTTTCCTCCACCAGATATAGACGCCGGTGACGGAAAGCACGCAGATCGCGAAGCCCATCACGCAGACGAGAATTTTCATCGGCATGCCGAAGATGGAAGCGGTGTGGAGACGCGCGAGCCATCGATAAATCGAATTTCCCGCTTTCTCAGCGGAGTCTCCCGGCCAGGTCGCTGCGCGCAGAGAGCCCGAGTTGGCGTCGAAAACGACCATCGCTCGCGCATTCGCTGCGATCTCTGGCGAACTATGCGCGACGAGAGCGTAGACGCCGCGGCTGCGGTCAAAAGAAAGAAGCGCCTCGCTCTCGATAGAAAAACCCGCTCGACGCGCCTGCTCGTCGAGCAGCCTGCGCCCGACGACGCGAGCCGCGCGCCAGTCGAGAAGCGGCGCGTCGAGCGGTTCGGCCCGCGCCGGCAGAGCGGCGGGAAGCTCGGCGAAGCCGAACAGCGCCTTCATCGTCGGGCGATAGACCACGTCGAGATTGAAGCCGACGCCCGACCAAGCGAAGACCAGCAGCATCGCCCAGGTCCATAGGCCGAAGGCGCGATGAATGTCGAAATTGACGCGATATGCGCCGCCGTCGATTTTGATCCGCCAAGCCGGTCGCCACCGATCCCACAAGGATTTTGCAGCATGAGACGCGTTACTCCGGTCTCGCCGCCGCGGCGGCAAGGTGAGGTAGAAGGCGACGAAACAGTCTATCGTCCAAATGAGCGCGGCGACGCCGAGTAGATAGCTTCCGAAGCTTCCGGTGAAGGCCGGCAGGGCGAGCGTGTAGTGCAGACGATAGAGGAAAAAGAGCAAATCTCTCCGATCGAGCGAGACGACGCCCCATGTGCGCGTCCCGAGCCTCATTCCCGTATAAGGGTCGAGATAGAGAAAGATCAGCGCAGCGGATTCGCCTTCCCCTTTCGTCCAGACGCGGGCCATGTAGGAGCGGCCGGGCTCGATCTCGAGCGACGCATCGTCGATGCGCGCGCCCGGATAGAACGCCGCAGCGCGCTCTCTCAGCTCGAGGGGATCGAGCGCCGCGGCGTCGCGCGCCGCGACGGTCAGAAGGTCCGGATTGAGCCAGACATCGATCTCGTCACGAAAGGCGAGGACGCTTCCCGTGGCGCCGACGATGACGAGAAATCCCGCCATCGCCAAGCCCGCCCAGCGATGAACCCGCACCCAGAAGGCGCGAGACATCGTCAAAACTCCATGCGGATGGAGCCCTTGAATGTCCGCGGCGTTCCGACGCCGATCTGGAACTGGCCTCGGTTGCCGGTGGGGTAATAGCGCGTGTCGGCCAGATTCTCGACATTGAGCTGAGCGGTCAGCTTGGTCCCGTAGAGATCCCAGCTGTAGGACGCGAGCAGATTGAAGATGGCGTAGCCGGGAACATGATAGCTGTTCAGGCTGTCGCCATAGGATTTGCTGCGGGCGTTGACGCCTCCGCCGAATTTCAGGCCCTTCCAATCGCCGTCCTGCAGCTCGTAGGTCGTGAACAGATTGCCCATATGACGGGACACATCGGCCGGCGTGAAGCCGGTGAAGCCCTTGAAGCTGATCGTGTTGCCGAGTGGATCGCTGATAACGCCTTCGTCCTTGGCGACGATCGAGTCGATATAGGAATAGCCGCCGATCACCTTCCAGCCCGGCAGGATCTCGCCTGCGACATCCAGCTCCACGCCTCTATTGCGAATTTCGCCCGTCGCGATGCGGTAGCCGAGAGCGGCTCTGGTCGGATCAGGGTCCGGCACGCCGACATGCTGCTTGATGAGATTGTAATAGGCCAAAGTCGCGATGACGCGCTTGTCGAACAGCTCGGTTTTGACGCCGACCTCCCATTGCTGGGCAGTCTCCGAAGGCAGAATTTGCTGTGTCGGCCCGGCGGGACCGGAGAGACCGCCGGCGGAGCCGAAGTTTTCGAGATAGCTGCCATAGAGGCTCACTTCCTCGATCGGCCGCCACAGCAGGCCGAAGCGCGGCGTGACGCGCTGAGAGTTATTGCCCAGCTGTTCGCCGTTTCCGTCATAGGCGTTCGAATGCGTGATGGCGCGATCGTAGCGAGCTCCGGCCAACACGAACAGATTGTAGGGAAGCTTCAGCTGATCCTGAACATAGAATCCGTACCAGTCTTCTCGGTTGATCGAGGTCCAGCCGGGAAGGAAGCTATTGTATTGGCTCAGATTGGTCGGCGTGACGCTATGGATCGGAAACAGATAGTCGATGTTCGACTGCCGAATTTTCGATGCGCCGAAAAACGGATTGAACGCCCGATTGGAGAGGTAATCGCCGCCGACCAGCACCGAATGCTCGACGCCATAGGTTTCAAATCTTCCCGTGAGATCGAGATTTAAATTCACGCTGTCTCGTACGCCGCTATTGGCGATCGCGACGCGGCTCAATTGCGTCGGCGAATTGGCGGCGAATCCGACCGGAACCACCAAGTAATTGTCCGAGTGATAGACGATGCCTTCGAAGCGATTGGTCAGCGTCCAATCCTCCGAGAATTTATGCGAGAAATTGTAACCGTATTTCACGGTCTCGACATTCATCGAGGAGTTCGGATCGTTGAACGACCGCTCGCGCGGCAGAAAGGCCGCCGGCCCCACGCCAAACACCAATGAGAGCGGATCGTATTTGGTGAATCCGAATGTGCCGACATCGAAGGGAATGGCTTGACGGCCATATTGCAGATTGAATGTTATTTGCGTCGCGGCGTCGATATTCCACCGCACGACCGGCGAGACGAAGTAATTTCGCGAATAGTTCGTCTCGTGAAAAGAATGCTCTAGATCCGCCTCCGCGGTCAGCCGATAAAGCAGCGTATCGTCTTTCGTCAGAGGACCGGTGGCGTCCAGCGTCGTTCGGTAGGAATCATACGAACCGATTTGCTGCTGGATGACGTAATGCGGAATCGCCTCGGGCTGCTTGGTGACGACATTGACGATGCCGCCCGGGTCCGCGCGGCCATAGAGGATGGAGGCCGGCCCCTTGAGAACCTCGACCTTCTCGACATTGATCAGTGACGACGTTCCGGGCAGGCCGCTCTGCAACCGCAGCCCATCGGTATAGACATAGGGGGTCGTGAAGCCGCGGATCTGAAATTGATCATTGCCGCCGATATAGCCGGAATCGAATGAGCGAACGCCGCTGACATTGTCCACCGCGCGCGCCAGCGTCGTCGCCTGCTGATCCAGCAGCACCTGCTGCGGCACGACTTGCACCGAGACCGGCGTCTCCATGATGGACGTATTGGTCTTGAGCGCCGTCGTTGCGCTTTCGGGGTGGTAGCTGGTCTTTTCCGCCTCGGCGCGCGCAGACTGCGCTGTTGGCCGCACTGGCCCCGCCGCAGCGCCAATGTCAATCGCCGGCAACGATTCCTGCGCCAGAGCGGGATGGATCGAGGACAAGGCCAAGAGTGCGCCGGCGGATGCGCCGCGCAACAGGAAGGAACGAAGCATAGGAATTTCTCCATGCGCGGCGATCTACCGCCCGCGCGAACCGAGACGAGGTGGATTTGGCCCTTCGGCCCTCATTCAGCCGGTCAGGAGAAATATGGCGGCGCCTGTGACGACCAGGAACTGGCCCAGCCGGTGGGTGGGCGAACCCGCGCCTCACGCAGCCGAACGGGGGCGGCGAATAGCCGCCGAGGCGTGAACGCCACGCTCGCCGGCGTCAGGCTGGCGACCGCAGCGCCGTCGAAATCGCGCGCGCCGCAGAGGACGCAGCACTGGGCGTGATCCCCGCTATGCGCGGGCGGCGCATCGCCCCTATGCGAGTCGGCGACGCAAGGCGCGTCACCGACAGAGACGACTGAAGCCGCCGCGCCGCGCCGCGCGAGATGCGTGATCGAAGAGGCGACCGCGGCGAGACTCTGGAAGACGAAGAGGAGCGCCAGAACGCCGACGAGGATCGAGCGCGCCGAAAACGCCGAAAGTCGGCGCCTTTCCGCTCGCTGGCCCACTCGTGCGATCATCATGACTGCCCACGTCCCAAAAGACCCGTTCGGCCAACGCCATAGCATATGTTGCGATCGGCTTTCGCCGGGCGGCGCCGCGGGTCGTGAGCTCGAGCATTAAGATGGAAGTGTCGCGGGAACCTCGCAGGCCGAAAAATACATAAAAAAGGCGGAAGCTGTTGCAAAAGCGCCACAGTTTCAGAGCGGGCGCCCTCCCGCCGGGCGCTTGCCACCCGCGCCGTCTTCGCTATGAAATGCGTGACGCGCAATTCGGACGCATAGCGCTCGAGCCGCGCAATGTCGAAAGCTGGGAGCGGCGCCCATGCGAATACTTTTGGTGGAAGATCATGCGGCCTTGGCGTCGCAAGTAATGTCCAGGATCGAGCGGGCGGGCTATGGCGTCGATCGAGTCGGCACGAAAGAGGATGCGGTCGTCGCGCTCGAAGATCACGCCTATTCGCTCGCTTTGCTGGACCGGCGATTGCCGGACGGCGATGGAATCTCCCTGATTGCGCTACTGCGAAAGAAACAACCGGCGATCCGCATTCTGATGCTGACCGCGCTCGACGCCGTCGACGATAAAATCGACGGATTGGAGGCGGGAGCGGACGATTATCTGACCAAGCCGTTCAACCTCGATGAAATGATCGCGCGGATTCGCGCGCATCTTCGAAAACACGGGGGCCAACCGACGCCGCCGATCGAGCTCGGGGCGCTGTCCCTCGATCTCGACCAACGCACAGTGTCGATCTCCGGTCGACCCGCTCTGTTCTCGCGCAGCGAGCTGATCCTGCTCGAGACATTGCTGCGGCGCGCCAATTGCGTCGTTTCGAGAGAGGCGCTCAACGCTCAGCTCTACGGGAACGGCCTCGAGACGCAGGACCATGCGCTGACCTCGCAGGTGTCGCGCCTTCGCGTTCGCCTGACCCAATTGAAAGCCGGCGTTGAAATCCATTCGGCGCGCGCGCTCGGCTACATTATTCGCGAAATGAAAGCGAATGAGGACGAGGCGTGACGCATGCTCCGTCGCTCGCCTTGCGCGTCACCGTTCTGCTCACGGCCGCGCAGCTTCCTGCATTCGTGTTCGCTTGGATCGTGATGTTCGTCCTCGGACTCGCCAAGGTCGGCGGCTTCAATGCATCTTTCGATGAAATGGCGTCGGTACGCGTGACCACTCTCGTGAACGGGTCGTTGGTTCGCGGAGAAGACGGTCTGGGAAAAATCGAGCCGACGCGCGAATTACGAGCCGAAATCGAGCGCGTTCCCGGCCTGCTGTTCGCCGTGTTCGATCCGGTGCGGATGCAGCCTCTCGCGGGCTCGTCCCCGCAATTGGTCGCCAAATTGGCGAGCCTCGCCGAGATAAGGGCGGATCATCTGCATTTTACCATGGGCGACGAGCAATGGCCCGGCGGCTCTGGTCATCTGATGTTTCGCGATACGTCGATCGGATTGATGCAGGTCGCGCTATACGGACAAAAATTTCGGCCGCAGGACATATTTTTCTCCCTCGAGAATGATCTCGCCTGGGTCAGCACCTATCTGATCGTCGCCATGCTGACGACGTTCGGGCTCGCTTGGATCGTCGTCAGGCGCGGCCTGAAGCCCTTGCGAGCGGTCGCCGGCGAAGTCGCCCGCATCGACATGAACTCGCTACGCCAGCGTTTGCCGACGAGCGGCGTTCCCATCGAAATAGCGCCTTTGGTCGAGGGAATGAACGAGGCGCTCATGCGCCTGGACGCGGGGGTCGAGCGGCAACGGCGCTTCACCGCCAATGCGGCGCATGAGTTGCGCACGCCGCTCGCCATAATGCGCGCGCGCCTGGAGAATGCGAAAGCGTCCACACTCAAGAGCGACTTGCTGGGCGAGGCGAGTCAGCTTCGGTCTATCGTCGAACAAATGCTGGTCGCCGCGCGGCTGACGGAGGGACAAATCACGCTCGACCAACGTATCGATCTCGAGCAATCGGTTCGACAAATCGTTTCGAGTTTTCTGCCGCTCGCAATGGATTGCAATCGATTCATCGATTTCGAGAGCAGCGCGGCGTCGGCGATCGCTCGTGGAAATCAGCGCGCGATCGACTGCGTCGTGACCAATCTCATCGACAATGCGCTGCGCGCCGAGCCGAAGAGCGGAACAATTTCGGTCCGCATCGACGATCACGGAGTCGTCGCGGTCATCGATCATGGAGAAGGCGTCCCGCCTGCTATTCGCGAAATGGTTTTCGAAGCCTTCTGGCGAAAAAACGAAACGACGACCGGCACGGGTCTGGGCCTCGCGATCGCCAAGGAAATTATGGACGCTCATGGCGGCCGCATCTGGGTCGAAGACACTCCCGGCGGCGGCGCGACGTTCAAAATCGCGCTGATGCGGGAATGAATGTCCGCGATTTAGCGACATAGGTCGCATCGCAATTCTGTCGTCGGTGAGATGAAGAGAGCAACGCGGTTGACGCGGCAAGTGCGGGTGGCGGCCGGCTGGGACGATCGATCCCGTCGCCGGCCCGTTGCAAAGTCGTGGGCTTCCGCGCGAGGCCCCACACTCGGCGGGAGACGCGCGCATCCTGATGATCGACGCCGATTCGCTCGGTGTCGCCCACGCCGGAGAGAGGCGGAGCGGGAGCCGACCCGATCAGACGAAATGGGAATGTCTGTTGTCTGCGTCACCGGACGTCGGCCTCGCGGACGGAACGAGTCCGCCTTGGGTCAAACTTTCACGTTCGCAGGGTGGCGCCGTCGCGGACCTTGTACCTTTTCAGAACAGCCGACTCGTCGAGGGTTCAATTTTCGGGAGCTCGAAATCGGGCGTCGCTGCCAGCCAGCATCTGCGATCGATTTGGCCACGGGTAGCCAGACCGCGCAGGTCATAGGAGACCAGACCGCCGCCCGATCCTGTTCTTGACCTCGTCCGCCTCGACTCCCAATTGGTCTGTCACGAGCTGCCATGCCGCGAGCAGGCGCGCGAGGCCCAATTCTACAGCGGGGCGCAGTGATCGTTCGATGTCTCGGACGTCGGCGTCGCTCACCGCATCCGTCAACAAGGACACTCGATATCGCTCTTCCTGATCGACCTGGACGAGAGTGATCCGTCCGTCGAGCCAGGCGAGCATGCCGAGCTGGAAAGACTCGACGAGCCTTTTGCCGGCTTTTGTCAATTTTTTTGCGGCGGCCGTCTCTAGCGCTAATCGCCGCTGCTCGAGCGCTGCCTCGGTCGCCGCGCATCGCCGCTCGCGTTCGGCCACGGCCTGCTCGGCGGCAATGCGTGCATTATCCGCGATCACCAGCTCCGATCGCAGCCGATCCAGCTCGTCGCTCTCCGAGCGGATGAGCGCGCGGGCCTTTTCGGTCTCTGCCTTGGCGGCGTAGGCTTCCGGCGACAAACGGTCTGGGCCGCGCGCCTGCTTTTCACAGCCGCGCTCGATAGTGGGGTCGAGGCGCGCTCGGACGAATTCCGTCCAACTATCCTGTAGAGCAGCGAATGTATTTCTTGTCTTGTATTGCGCCTGTAATTTCGTCAGGGTAGGACTGACAGACAAGAATTTCTTTCCGGTCTTGCTCGTCGTCATCGGCGCCACGAATACGTCGACCACCCCGGCGCCTTTTTCATCGAGATCCATTCTGGCGCTCAATAGCGACGTCTCTCCGAAAGTCTTCTGCACCCATGCGACAGCGGCGTCGAATAGCAGGCGATTGCGCGGATTCTGCGGGCCGCCTGTTTCCATCAGCCACCCAACACTGACGACGCAAATCAAATGCCCGACCGGCGCGGTGCCTCCGCGTTGGATGGCGCCTGTGGCGGCTTGCATGCGTCTCAGGTCCGCCAAGTAGTCAAATCGCACGCCGGCGGCATCCTCGCGCCATGGATTCGACGCAAAATTCAGGCTGCTTTCGGCATCAGACCGGACCCTGAGTTTAGAGGTGTCGTCGAGGCGATTGGCATGGTCGCTCGCCGCTTGGATCTGCCTGCCATTCTTGAGACGCGAGAGACGGACGGAAGCGAAGTGCACGGCCTAGCTCCGAGGTGCGGTGATCGGGTCCTCCCTCCCGCCGAGATTTGCGATCTCGTCGGATTTTGAGCCATTTTTATCCATCGCGCAGGAACTCGGGGATTTCGGGGTCGCTGCTCTGTGTCGGGCTCTCGATCGCGGGCGCCGCGCTGTTCATTCGCATCGCGAACGGCGGCTCGCCGTCCTCCTCGAGGGCCGGGGCCAGCGAGGGCGCCAATTCGCCGTCGATCTCGATATTGTCATCCGCGATGATCGGCGGGGCGTTGTCCTGCTGGAGTCGGTCGCCTTCCGGGGCATCCGCAGAGGTGGAAGGCGCCGGCGGGGGCGTGACCATCGTCGCGTCCGATCGCTGCGTAAGATAGACGACCGAACGAGGTCGCATGGTCGTCGCGAATCGACCATCGGAGCGAACGCCGGTAAAGGAGTGGCCGGCGACGCCGAAAAAAACGCTGACAGCTGGTAACTGGTAAAACCGGTAACTCGCTATGAGTTTTTCTCGCGGGCTGGCTTGGCTGATCGCGTTTTGCCGAATATCGTCACCAGCCAGAGCGCAGCGGCCTGCCCGGTCATTGCGAGGGCGGTCGGAGCTCGATCGAGCTCTGAATAGAATTCATTTCATCCTGAATGAGGGACGTGTATTTCGATGGACGCCATTGTTCATCCCGAAGACGAAAATGTCTCAGTATTTCAAAGCAATCTCCCGATCGCCGAAAAGCTCGATCGCGCGCGCATGGAACTGCTGGACCTCTCGGCGCGAAATCGGCTGCTCAACATGCCGCGTTCCGCCAAGGCGGGACGATCGCTCGAAATCGTGGATGAGAAGAGCGCCGAAGTCTTTCGCCTGCTGATACGAGAAGGCAAGGTCTTCACCTTCGTCGCCGGAAAGGCGGCGCGCGCGAGCGATGGCGAGCCGGAGGGGGAAAGCGACGAAATATCGGACCTCGCCCAGCCCGAAGACGATGTAGCGGATGAGCGCGGCGTGTTCACCAGACATTCCGACACGCGGCTCCAGACCCGGCTGACGCCGAAAGGGCTTCAGAAGCGACTGCTCGAGCTCTATTACGACGCGCGCACGCTCGAGGAGGAGCAGGGCGTCAACATCCTCTATCTCACGCTTGGCGCGCTGAAGTGGATCGATCCGAAGTCGGCGAACCCGCGTTTCGCGCCCTTGCTGCTCGTGCCGGTTTCTCTCGAGCGCGGCAATGCCGGGGAGAAATTCAAGCTTCGCTCACGGCCGGAGGAGTTCGCGTCGAATTTGTCGCTTGAGGCCTTCCTCGCCCGGGAACATAGCATCCGCCTGCCCGATTTCGAGGCGTCCGAGAGCTTCGACCCGATCGCCTATATGGACGGTGTGGCGGAGGCGGTCGCCGAAAAGGCGGGCTGGGCCGTCCAACATGACGACATGGCGCTCGGCTTCTTCTCCTTCGCCAAATTCCTCATGTATCGCGATCTCGATCCCGAGATTTGGCCGGATCATGCGCGGATCAGCGATCGGCCGCTGATCCGCAGCCTGCTCACCGACGGCTTCGACGGCTCGGAAGGCATGATCCACGAGGACGCCAAGATCGATCCGTTCATTCCGCCCGCCGAGATGGTGCACATCGTCGACAGCGACAGCAGCCAAGCGCTCGCCGTTCACGAAGTGCGGCGCGGACGCGACATGGTGATCCAAGGGCCGCCCGGAACCGGCAAGAGCCAGACGATCGCCAACATCATCGCTTCCGCCGTGGCGGACGGAAAAGCGGTGCTGTTCGTCGCGGAGAAAATGGCGGCTCTGGATGTGGTGAAGCGCCGGCTCGACGCCACCGGCGTGGGCGACGCCTGTCTGGAACTGCATAGCAACAAGGCCAATAAGCGCGCTTTGCTCGAAGAACTGCGCCGCACATGGGAGCTCGGGGCGCCGAGGGGACCGGATGCAGGCTCATTGTGCGCACGTTTGACGGAAGCGCGAGACGGGTTGAACGCGCACGCCGCGAGAATGCACCAGCCCCATGCCGCGGCCGGGTTGACGCCCTATCAGGTGATTGGACAGCTCGTCCGCCTGCGGCTCGCAGGCGAAAGGCCTAATGATATCGAGCTGCAAGCTCCTGCGGAATGGACGGCTGATGGATTCTCGGAACGCCATGCGGTGCTTTCCGAGCTGGTCGAGCGCGTCGAGGCGATCGGCACGCCTGACGATCACATCTGGCGCGGCGTCGGGCTCGCCGCCGTCACGCCATTGGAAGTGGATCGCCTGACCACGCGTTTCGCGGCGCTCAGTGAACGGCTCCACGCGCTCGAGGCATCGCAGGTCGACCTCGCATCGATTCTCGAGCGCGCGCCGGCGACGACGCTCGACGAGCTTTCCCCGGTCATCGCGCTCGCTCGACGCATCGCCGCCGCGCCTGACCTTTCCGGCGCGGCGCTCGGCGCGACCGCCTGGGTCGACAATCGCGAGGCGATCCAAACGCTGCTGGTGAATGGCGCTCGTTATGCGAGCCTCCGAACCGATTTGGCGAGCGTCTTCCATGACGAGGCGTGGGAAACGGAGACCGCGCCGCTTCGCGAGATTCTGGCGCTGTTGCCGCCCGCCTTCTCTTCGGCGGCTTTCGAGCGCCTTGGGACTCTGGTCGCCATTGTCCCGCGCCTCGCCATAGAGGCGAAGGGGCTGGCCGACACAATGGCCTTTGCGACGCCGCTCACGCTCGCCGATGTTCGGCGTCTCATGCAGATCGGCGAGCGCGTCGTAGCGGCGCCGGTCGCGAGCGCCGAAGCCTTTGCGAATGATCTTTGGAACGATAACGTCGAGCGCGCGGCCGATCTCGCCGACGCCATTCGCTCGCTCGAGCAGGCGCGAGCGGAGATCGGCGCCAGCCTGTCGGATGCGGCTTGGACGATGGATTTGTCGGGCGCGCGGACGACGCTCGCTTATCACGGCGACGGATTCTTCAGGATTCTGAGCGGCGAGTGGCGACACGCCAACGCCTTGGCTCGCTCCGTCCTCCGTAGCCCGGATCAGCCATTGGCGGATACGCTCGCGCAGCTCGATGCGCTCATCAGGGGGCAAGCCGCCAAGCGGCTGATCGAGAGCGACGACGACTTCGGACGAAAAGTCTTCGCCTCGGACTGGAGGAGCGACCGTTCCGCTTCGGCGCCATTGTCGGCGCTCGTCGAATGGATGCGGTCACTGAAGGGGCTGGGCGATGAGCCGCGACGTGTCGCGGCGACTAATCCAGACCGCGAGATGATCGCATCCTGCATGGAGCGGACCGCGAAGCTTCTCGTCGAGGCGGCGCCGGTCGTCAAAGCGCTCTGGAACGAGCTGCCGGAGCGCGCCCTATTGTTCGGCGCGGCGCCGACGGCGGACAGGGCCGAACTCGCTCCTATGCTCGATGCAGCGAGAGGATTCCACTCCGCCGACCGAGCCGTGGCGGCGCTCGAGAAGGCCTCGTTCACCATTCTTGCTGTTCGGCTGGATATGCTGGCTCTCATCGCAGAAGGGCGCGCATGCGCCGAGGCGCTGGCGTCGGGTGAGACGCTCGGCGGCTCGGCCTTCGGCGTGGCTTGGCGCGGCAATACATCCGAGTGGAACATGCTGAAGAGCGCCGCCGACTGGATCGACGGCAACGGCGACATTCGGCTCTTGGCGAGTCGGATCGAGGATCGGCGAGCGCTCGCCGATCGGGCCGATGCGATCGAAGGAGACCGGTCGTCGCTCGTCGCCGATCTCGACGCCGCATTCACGGCGATGTCCTTCGACCTCCCAAGAGGTTTCGGGTCGGCGACCATCGGCCTCGTGTCGCTCGAAAGTCTGCGACAGCGGCTCGGCGATTGGGCTGCCGGCGGCGAGCAATTGTCCAAATGGGTCGCCTATCGAGATCGCGCGGAGCGAGGCCGAGCGCTCGGCTGCGCAGAGGTCGTCGGCCGTCTGGAGGATGGCAGGTTGAAGGCCGGCGAGGTCATCCCAGCGTTCGAGATGGCCTATTTCGAAGCCGTCCACGCGGATCAGGTGCGTCTGGCGCCGGAACTCGGTCGGTTCGACGGAACTCTGCATGGCCGCAAGGTGCGCGAGTTCGTCGATCTCGACCGTCAGCGGATGGCGATGGCCGGCCTCGAGGTCGTGCGCGCGCATCACAAGCAGATTCCCCCTCGGGACGGCGGCTCCGTCGGTCCTTTGGGCGCGCTTCGCGCTGAAATTCAGAAGAAGCGCGGTCACATGCCGATCCGCAAGCTCATGGAGAAGGCCGGGCCGGCGGTGCAGGCGCTCAAACCGGTCTTCATGATGAGCCCGCTCTCCGTGGCCCAGTTTCTCGTTCCGGGCGTGTTCGACTTCGACCTATTGGTGATGGACGAGGCGAGCCAGATCCAACCTGTCGACGCGCTCGGCGCCATCGCGCGCGCGAAGCAAGTCGTCGTGGTCGGCGATCCGAAGCAGCTGCCCCCGACAGCCTTTTTCTCGAAAATGACCGGCGCCGTCGACGACGACGACGAGGATGACGGCGGCCGGGTCGTGGACATAGAGAGCATCCTCGGTCTATTCACGGCCCGTGGCCTGCCGACGCGAATGCTCCGATGGCATTATCGCAGCCGGCATCAGTCACTGATCGCGGTCAGCAACCGCCAGTTCTATGAGGGCAAGCTCTTCATCGTTCCGAGCCCCTATACATCCGAAGCCGGCATGGGATTGCGCTTCCATCACATAGAGCAAGGATTGTTCGAGGCCGGCGCCTCCCGCACCAATCAGATCGAAGCCAAGATCGTCGCGCAGGCGATAGCCATTCACGCGCGCGAGCATTCGAATCTATCACTCGGCGTCGTCGCGTTTTCGGTCGCTCAGCGACGCGCGATCCTCGACCAGTTGGAGCTCATACGCCGCATATTGCCGCCGGAGACGGAGGCGTTTTTTCAGGCGCATCATGCGGAACCGTTTTTCGTCAAGAACCTGGAAAACGTGCAAGGCGACGAGCGCGACGTGATCTTCATCTCGGTCGGATACGGGCCCACGACGCCAGGAGGCCGTGTTCCGATGCGCTTTGGACCGCTCGGCGCGGAAGGCGGCGAACGGCGCCTGAATGTGCTGATTTCTCGCGCCAAACAGCGCTGCGAAGTCTTCGCCTCATTGACCGACGAGGATATCGAGCCGGATTTCGCGTCGACCCGCAAGGGCGTCTTCGCCTTTCGCCTGTTCCTGCATTATGCGCGGACAGGGAGGCTGACCTTGGCGGAGAGCACCGGTCGCGACCATGACAGCGTGTTCGAGGAGCAGGTCGCCAAGGCTCTCCAGGCTCGCGGCTATCAGGTTCACCGTCAGGTCGGACTCGCAGGCTTCTTCATCGATCTCGCCGTCGTCGATGAGGATCGGCCTGGCCGTTATCTGCTAGGGATCGAGTGCGATGGCGTCGCTTATCACGATTCCCGCTCGGCGCGCGACCGCGATCGGCTGCGGCAATCGGTGCTCGAAAGTCATGGCTGGACCATTCATCGAGTCTGGAGCGCAGATTGGTTCCAACGTCCGACCGAGCAGCTCGACCTCATCATCGCCAAAATACAAACGGCCAAGGAGGAGCACGACGCTACGACCACGAGAGCGACTCGCGCGGCGCCGGTCGACATCGTCACGATCGAGCGGGAGGACGTCACAGAGATCGGCCTCGTTCCCGTTGGCGAAGAGTCTCAGAGTTCGAGCGACGCCTATATCGAAGCGGCGTTGAGCCGGCCCTCGGCTTGGGCCGGTGAATTGCACGAAGCGCCGATCGGTATCCTGATCGCGCTCGTCGAAGAGGCGGTGCGGATCGAAGGTCCCGTTCATTCTGACGAAGTCGTCAGTCGTATTCGCGACGCTTTCGGTCTCAAAAGAGCGGGAAATCGTATTCAGCAAGCAGTCGAAGCGGCGATTGGCGTCGCCGTTACGACCGGTCGGATCGAAAAGTTAATCGATTTCCTGTCGGCTCCGAATTCGCCCATCCGCGTTCGAGATCGAAGCGCCGCGATCTCTCAGACACTACGACGCGCGGACATGCTGCCGCCCTCCGAAATCCGCGCGGCCGTCATCGATGTCGTGCGCAACAATTTCGGCGCGACATCGGATCAGGTCGTGCAAGCGGTCTCCCGGATGCTCGGTATCAAATCGACCAGCGCCGCCGTGCGAGACGTCATCCAAAAGCAGATCGACGATGCGCTCGAAGGAGGAGTGCTGACGATGCAGGCCGGCGTTCTCATGTGTGTCGTGGGCGATGAAACGTCGAATGAGGAATTGGTTCGAGAAACATAGTGCATATCGGGCTTCACGCCTCCTGTATGCTTCCAACGAGAAAGCGATCACTCCTGGTTGCAATGTGGAGACGCCAACAATACGGCACAGAGTCTAGGCTCAGGACCTATTAATTTCGAGTGAGGCGTGATTCAAGGTCTCCGAAATAGAGGCTTTGGTGGGCGATTTGTTTTTGCTGAGCGAAACGCAGATGGCGCGAATTTCCCCTCATTTTCCCTTGGCGCACGGCGTGCCGCGGGTGGACGACCGCCGCGTGGTCAGCGGGATCGTCTACGTCATCAAGAACGGCCTGCAATGGAAGGACGCCCCGAAGGAGTATGGGCCGCCCAAGACGCTCTATAATCGCTTCATCCGCTGGAGCCGGCTCGGCGTCTTCGATCGCATCTTCGCCGCGCTCGCAGGAGAAGGGCCGAAACCGGAGCGGATCATGATCGACTCCACTCATTTGAAGGCGCATCGGACGGCGGCGAGCCTCCTAAAAAAGGGGCTCTTTCCCGCTGTATCGGCCGCACGAAAGGCGGGCTGAACTCCAAGCTCCACGTCGTCTGCGACGGCGCCGGCAAGCCGCTCGTCATGATGCTGACCGAAGGGCAGATGAGCGATCACAAAGGCGCGAGGCTGATGCTCGACGCGCTGCCGCCGTCCTCGGCCCTGATCGCCGATCGCGGCTACGACAGCGACTGGTTTCGCCAGGCGCTCGCGGAGCGTGGGACCGAATCCTGCATTCCCCCGACGAAGAGCCGTAAGAAGCCACTCGATTACGACAAGGCGCTCTACCGGCAACGTCACAAGATCGAGAACCTCTTCGCCAAGCTCAAAGACTGGCGGCGCATCGCCACTCGTTACGATCGATGCGCGCACGCCTTCTTCTCGGCCGTATGCATTGCCGCCGCTGTCGCCTTCTATCTCAATCAATGAGTCCTGAGCCTAGAGGACTAGGTTGCTGGCGACACCCGTGGGACGCATTCGACCGTGCTGTCTATTTCATTGTTTTGTCGGGCTCGATGATCGGCCTCGTCGAGGACAGCGCTCTCGATCGCACGGAGCGGCGAACTCGGCGGCGCGGTAGACGTGGGCGCTGAGCCGCCCGCGCACCGTCCATAGGCACGCGGCGGCGGCGGCGAGGAGGTCGCCGCACGGAGATGCGGCTTGCGAGAGTCTGGACGCCGAGACGACCCCCGAGGTGGAGTTGCCGGATTCGATAGATTGGACCAAGATATAGCGTCGAAAATTGCGAACTCCGAAACACCAGTGCCGCCGCATTCCCGAAATTTCCTGTTCCTGACGGACTGTGATCCCGAGCTGGCGCGGCTTGGGGCCCTCGCGGAATGGGCGTTCCATCAGGACGCGCCGACCGCGCTCGGAAAACTGCGGCAATTCGCGGAGCACTTGGCCAAATCCCTGGCCGCGAGAAGCGGCCTCGCTCTCGATCGGCGCGCGAATCTCGATGAAACTCTGCGGACTTTGCAGCAGGAGGGCCGGCTTCCCCGGCAGGCCGGCGACGTGCTGCATTTCCTCCGGCGGGCCGGCAACGCGGCCTTGCACGAGAACGTCGGCACGCCGCAGCAGGCTTTGACCGGCCTGAAATTGGCTCATCAGCTCGGCGTTTGGCTCGTCCGCGTTCATGGCGCCGAGCGGAAAAGGACCATTGCGCCCTTCAGCCCTCCGGAGCCGCCGAGGAACGCGGCCGCGGAGCTCGCGGGCGAGATCGAGCGCCTACGCGCCCGTCTCGCCGCATCGGAAGGCGAGGCGGAAAGAGCCCGGCGGGAGGCCGACGAGGCCGCTCGCGCCCGGCTCGACGCCGAGTCGCTCGCCCGACGCGAGGCCGAGGAGCGGGCCGAATGGGAACGGCTGGCGACCGAGGATGCTTCGGCGCGCGAGGATGCGCAACGCGCGCTCGACCTGCTCCGAACGGAAGCGCAGACCCATGCACCGGCACAGCTCGCCTCGCTCCAGCAGGCGGCCGAGACCGCCGACGCCAATATCGAAATGGACGAGGCCGACACGCGGGTCTTGATCGATTCGAAGTTGGCGGCCGCGGGATGGACTGTCGATTCCGCGACGCTCCGATACGCGCGGGGCGCCCGCCCCGGCGACGCCGCCGCCATTGCCATCGCCGAATGGCCGACGGCGACCGGACCCGCCGACTACGCCCTTTTCATTGACGGCCGTTGCGTCGGCCTGATCGAAGCCAAGCGCGCGAGCAGGAATGTCCCGGCGGTCCTCGCTCAGACGGCGCGCTACGCCGAGGGCGTCGAGCTCTGGGACGCGCAGCGGCTCCCGCCGGAGATCGCCGGAGAGGCGCCGGGCGCGATCCCGTTCCTCTTCGCCGCCAATGGCCGTTCCTATGTCAAGCAAATGCCGACATTGTCGGGCGTCTGGTTCCGGGACGCACGCCGCGAGTTTAACCCCCCATTGCCGCTGAGCGACTGGTTCAGCCCCCAAGACCTGAAGGACAAGCTCGCCCAGGTCGCCGATGCGGCCAGCCTCGCCGCCGAGCCCTTCGATTACGCGGGCCTCTATCCCTTTCAGCAGGAGGCCGTCGTCGCGATCGAGGAGGCGATCGGCCGCGGCCAGCGCGACATTCTCGTCGCCATGGCGACCGGCACGGGCAAGACGCGCACCTGCATCGCCCTGATGTATCGACTGCTCAAGCACAAGCGCTTTCGGCGAATTCTCTTTCTGGTGGATCGCAATGCGCTCGGCGAGCAGACGCTTCGAGCGCTCGCCAATACCGAGCTCGAGGGGCTGCTGAAATTCTCCGAGAGCTACAATGTCGCCGGGCTCGACAAGCGGCTGCCGGACAAGGAGGACCGCGTCCATGTCGCCACGGTGCAGGCGATGGTGAAGCGCGTTCTGTCGCCGGACGGCGAGGACGGGCGGCCGACGCCAGGCGTCTACGATTGCATCGTCGTGGACGAGGCCCATCGCGGCTACACGCTCGATGCCGAGCTGCGCGAGGAGGATCTCGAGTTCCGCTCGCTCGACGATTATCTGTCGAAATATCGCCGGGTGCTGGACTATTTCGACGCGACGAAGATCGCTCTCACCGCGACGCCGGCCCTGCATACGGCGGAGATCTTCGGCGCGCCGGTCTATCGCTACGGCTATCGTCAGGCGGTGGTGGACGGCTATCTGATCGACCACGCCCCGCCGCGCCGCATCAAGACGGCTCTTGCCTTGGCCGGCATCACCTTCGCGGCGGGCGAGGATGTCGAGATCATCGATCCGCGCACCGGCCAGATCGACCTGTTCCAGACGCCGGATCAGGTCGAGTTCGAGGTCCAGGAATTCAACAAGAAAGTCTATTCGATCGAATTCAATCGCGTCGTCGCCGAAGCCATCGCCGCGGAGATTCCGCCGTCGGCGCCCGGCAAGACCCTGTTATTCGCGGCCCGCGACGATCACGCCGACACGCTCGTCGCGGAGCTGCGCGCCGCTCTCGAGACGGAATATGGCCCGCAGCCGCACGACCTCGTGCAGAAGATCACCGGCAAGGTCGATCGGCCGGGCGACCATATCCGCGCCTTCCGCAATGATCCCCGCCCGAAATACGTGGTGACGGTCGATCTGCTGACGACCGGCGTCGATGTGCCGGACATCTGCAATCTCGTCTTCGTGCGCCGCGTCAACAGCCGCATTCTCTATGACCAGATGATCGGGCGCGCGACTCGTCTCTCTCCGGCGATCGGCAAGGACATCTTCCGCATCTTCGATGCGGTGGACATATACGCCAATCTCCAGACCGTCACCGACATGCGCCCCGTCGTGGTCGATCCGAATATTCCGCTGGAGACGCTGCTCACCGATCTCCAGCGCGCGCCGACCGATGAGGATCGCAGCTTCGTCCGGGACGAGATCCTCGTGCGGCTCCGGCGCGCCTTCAAGCATCTGACCGACGCGCAGACGCAAGCGTTCACCCGGGTGGCCGGCATGCCGCCCCGCGATTTCCTCGCGCGCCTGCGCGCCGCGCCGCCGCATGAGGCTCCGGCCTGGCTCCAGGCCCAGGCGGGCGCCTTGGCGATCGCCGCCGGCGCGCGGCCCGCCGCCCGCGATCGCGGCGTCTTCATCTCCACCCATGCGGACGAGCTCGTCGCCGTAGAAGACGTCTTCGCCGGCGCGGCGAGCCCGGAGGACTTCATCTCCGCCTTCGAGCGCTTCGTGCGCGAGAATATGAACGCCTCCGCGGCCATGATCGCCGCGACCCAGCGCCCGCGCGAGCTCACCCGCAAGGAGCTGAAATCGCTCGCCGCCGAGCTGGACGAGCACGGCTTTTCGGAAGCGAGCCTGCGCCGTGCCTATGGCCGGGCCCGCAACGCGGATATCGCCGCCCATATCATCGGCTTCGTCCGCCAGGCGGCGCTCGGCGACCCGCTCGTCCCCTATGCCGCCCGCGTCGACACGGCGCTCGCCAAGATCGAAGCCTCGAAGCCCTGGACGCAGAAGCAGAAACAATGGCTGCGCCGGATCGGCCGCGTCCTGAAGGAGCAGCCCGTCGGCGACCGCGCCATTCTGGCGGAGCCGGCCTTCGCCGCCCAGGGTGGCTATGAGACCGTAAACGCCGAATTCGACCACCGCTTGCAGGATGTCCTCGCGGACCTCAACGAAGCAATTTGGAGCGCCCGTTTTGCGGGTTGAAATGTCTTTGACAATGTATCAGACTAGTCGGATGACCAGTCCGCGAGGAGCCGCCATGAAATCCTGGCCCGTGCAGGAAGCCAAAGCCCGATTTTCCGAGCTTTTGAACGCCTGCGAGCGGGAAGGGCCGCAAGTCGTCACGCGGCGCGGCGAGGAAACCGCAGTGCTCCTTCCGGTCGAGGAATGGCGCCGGCTGACCGCCTCCCGGCCCAGTCTCAAAACGCTTCTGCTCGCACCGCAAGCCCGTAGCGACGACCTGCCGCTCCCGAAACGAGGCGGAGGAAAACATCGGGCTTCGCCGGACTTTTGATCGATGTATCTTCTCGACACCAATGTCGTCTCGGAGCTGCGGCGAGCCAAGCCTCACGGCGCGGTCCTCGCTTGGCTCGAATCCGTCCCCGATTCCAGCCTGCGCCTCTCCGCGCTCACGCTCGGCGAAATCCAGGCGGGCGTCGAGAAGCTGCGCGCGCGCGATCGCGAAAAAGCCGAGGAAATCGAAAATTGGGCGGATCAGATCGAGCAGACTTTCGCGGTCGTCCCCGTCGACGCCAAGATTTTCCGCCTTCACGCGCGCTGGATGCACGCCCGGCCGGATCACTGCTATGAAGACGCGTTGATCGCCGCCACGGCGAAAATCCACGACCTCACCGTCGTCACCAGAAACGCCAAGGATTTCGCCCGCTACGACATTGCCTTGCTCGATCCCTTCACCTTTTCAGGCGGAAAATGAATCCCTCGTCCGACCTCGTCAACAAGCTCTGGCGCCTCTGCGCGGTCCTGCGCAAGGACGGCATCACCTATCAGCAATATGTCACCGAGCTGACCTATCTGCTGTTCCTGAAGATGCTGGCCGAGCGAAAGCTCGAGGAGAACAAGCTGCCGGAGGGCGCGCGCTGGCGCGATATCGTCGCGCAAGAAGGCGTCACGAGGCTCGCGCTCTATCGCCGCATATTGGCCGATCTCGGCGATCCGCAGAAGAAGCGCGACCGCACCGTGCAGGCGATCTTCGCCAATGCCGCGACCTTCATCCGCGAGCCGGTCAATCTCGACAAGCTCATCGCCGCCATCGACGATCTGCATTGGTTCACCGAGGAGCGCGATTCCTTCGGCGATCTTTATGAAGGCCTGTTGCAGAAGAACGCCGAGGAGACGAAGCGCGGCGCCGGGCAATATTTCACCCCGCGCGTGCTCATCGACCTGCTCGTGCGGCTCATGAAGCCCAAGGCCGGCGAGGTGATCCAGGACCCGGCGGCCGGCACCGGCGGCTTTCTCATCGCCGCCAATCGCTTCATCAAGGCGGAGACGGACGATCTCTTCACCCTCGCGCCGAAGCAGCAGGAGTTCCAGCTCCGCTACGCCCTCCATGGCATGGAGAATGTCGAGGGCGTCTATCGCCTGCTGCTGATGAATCTCTTTCTGCATGGCGTCGATAGCCTGCGCATCGAGCTCGGCGACACGCTCTCGCCGGCCGGCGCCGATCTCGAGAGCGCCGATCTCATCCTCACCAATCCGCCTTTCGGTCCGGCGGGCGGGCGGCCCTCGCGCGACGATCTCACCGTGACGGCGTCGGTCTCCTCCTATCAATTGCCCTTCGTCGAGCATTGCATCCGCAAGCTGAAAGCCGGAGGACGCGCCGCCGTCGTCGTGCCGGATAATGTCCTGTTCGAGGATGGGCGCGGGCGAGAATTGCGCCGCATGTTGATGGATCGTTGCGACCTGCACACGATCCTGCGCCTGCCGACCGGCATCTTCTACGCGCAGGGCGTGAAGACCAATGTGATCTTCTTTTCGAAGGGCGAGGGCGACAGCGGGCAGACGAGCCAAGTCTGGGTCTATGATTTGCGCGCCAACATGCCCGCCTTCGGCAAGACGAGCCCTTTGACGCCGGCGCATTTCGCCGAATTCGAGCAGGCCTTCGGCGACGATCCGCATGGCCGCGGCGCCCGCCGGGACGAAGGCGAGGAAGGGCGCTTCCGCTGCTTTTCCCGCGAGGACATCGCCGCGCGCGGCGACAATCTCGACCTCGCCTGGCTGCGCGACACGTCGAGCGACCCGGAAGATGCGATGAGCGAGCCGGAGGAGCTGATCAGCGCTATCCTCGGGCATCTCAGAAGCGCGCTCGCGGAGATCGAGGTTTTGAGCGAGGAGCTGGAGGAGAGCGAAGGGATCGCCGAGGCGGCGCAATGAAATCTCTGCCTTTATCAAATGTTGTCCAGTTCATTAACGGGGACAGAGGGAAAAATTATCCCGGCGATGATGTGCAAATGATTGAAGGGCATTGCTTATTCCTAAGCACGAGGAATGTCCGAAAGGGAGAATTCGATTTTTCCGACTGCCGGTTCATCTCTGAAGAAAAGCACATGCTCCTCGGAGGGGGCACCCTCGAGGCTGGCGATATCGTTCTCACAATTCGCGGCACGATCGGGAATACGGCAATTTACGATGAGCGCTGCAAATACCGCGTCGTGAGAATCAACTCCGCAATGATCATCGTTCGTCCGAGTCCGCAATATGAGGCACAATTTGTTCAGTGGTTCCTTCGTTCTCCTGCATTTCAGCAGTGGACCGACAATAGCCGTCGGGGCACAGCTCAACCGCATTTGCGGGCGGAGGATTTAGAAAAAGCCGCGATTCCTTTATGTTCGAGTGGGCAACAACGCCGCATCGTCGCCAAACTGGATGCGCTGGACGCGAGTGCGAAACGCGCCCGCGCCGATCTCGACCGCATCCCCACCCTCGTCGCCCACGCCAAACAGGCGATTTTGGAAAAAGAGTTTGCAGGGATTGCCGTGGCGTCGAAATGCCTGCGTGAGTTGACGTCCAAGATTGGAAGCGGCTCCACGCCTCATGGCGGCCGCGACGTGTATAAGGATGAAGGAACACCTTTCATTCGATCGCAAAACGTCCGCTTCGAAGGATTCCAGTCAGATGGACTGGCTTATATCGACGATGATGCCGCCCACGTTTTGCGAGGCGTCGAGACGAAATTTGGCGATGTCTTGTTCAATATTACTGGCGCATCGATTGGCCGTGTATGTCTCCTTCCCGAGGAAATGGAAGGCGCACGTGTGAGCCAACACGTCGCGATCATTCGGCCGACCCGGGAGATTTCGCCAGAATTTTTGGCGCTTTTCCTCCAAACGCCACATATCCAGGGCTGGGTTTTCAATGCGAATTACGGCGTTACGAGACAAGCGCTCACTAAATCGATGATCGAGGGCATTTCGACGCCCGTTCCAACATTACCTATGCAGGAACGCATCGTCCGCCGCATTGAAGCCGCCTTCGCGAAAATCGACCACATCGCCGCCGAGGCGGCTTCGGCGCGCGCGCTGCTCGATCGTCTGGATCAGGCGATCCTCGCCAAAGCCTTTCGTGGCGAGCTCGTCCCGCAGAACCCGAGCGACGAGCCGGCGGAAAAGCTCCTCGAGAAGATCAAAGCCGCGCGCGCCGCGCAGCCAGCCCGCAAGACCAGAAAAAAACAATTGTGAGACGACGCATATGACCACCTTCGACTCCACCAAAATCAGCCTGCCGCAAATCCTCGAGGACATCGTCGCCGGCAGAATTCAGCTGCCCGATTTTCAGCGCGGCTGGGTCTGGGACGACGAGCATGTGCGCTCTCTCCTCGTCTCGGTCGCGCGCTCCTTTCCGGTCGGCGCGATCATGCTGCTGGAGACGGGCGGCGAAGCGCGCTTCCAGACGCGGCCGGTCGAGAACCTCTCCTTCGACGGTCCCATTCCGGCGCCGCAATCGCTCATTCTCGACGGCCAGCAGCGCTTGACGACGCTGACGCAAGTGCTGAAGCGCTCCGGCCCGGTGAAGACCTTCAACGACAAGGGCGCGGAGATCGAGCGTTATTACTATATCGATATAGAAAAGGCGCTCGCCGACGACACATTCGAGGACGCCTTCTTCGCCGTGCCCGCCGACAAGAAGCTGAAGAGCGATTTCGATCGAAAGATCGACCTCGACCTCTCCGATCGCGCCAAAGAATGCGATAACTTCTGCTTCCCCTGCAATGAGCTGCTCGATACGCGCGCCTGGGAGAAAAAGCTTCTCGAACTCGCCCCTGGCAAGCTCGTCGATTTCTTCGACTTTCGAACCAAAGTTTCGGACGTGTTCCGCGCCTATCAAATTCCCATGATTAAATTGACGAAGGAGACGAGCAAGGAAGCCGTATGCCTCGTCTTCGAGAAGGTGAACACGGGCGGCGTCTCGCTCTCCGTCTTCGAGCTCGTCACCGCTTCCTTCGCCGCCGATAATTTCAACCTGCGCGACGATTGGTTCGGCAGCGCGCCGCGCAAGGTGGAAGGGCGGCAAAAGCGCCTGCACGCCGAGGCCAATCTGACATCGATCGAGCCGACCGATTTCCTCCAGGCGATCGCGCTGCTGCACACTTACGAAATCCGAAAGCTGGACCTCGCCAATGGCAAGACCGGCAAGGCGGTCTCCGCCGTCAGCGCCAAGCGCACGGCGATTTTGAATTTGAAGCTGACCACTTATCAGGAATGGGCGGATCGGTTGGAGTCGGGCTTCCGGCTGGCCGCGCGCTTCCTGCGCAAGGAGCTGGTTCTCTCGACCCGCGATCTGCCCTATCGCACGCAGGTCGTGCCGCTCGCCGCCGTGTTGAGCCATTTGCAGGATCGTTGGCTGGAGCCGCGGATTTACGAAAAGCTCAGCCGCTGGTTCTGGTGCGGCGTGTTCGGCGAGCTCTATGGCGGCGCCGTGGAGACCCGCATCGCCAATGATGTGGAGGAAATATTCGCCTGGATAGAGGGCGGCGCCGAGCCGCGAACGGTGACCGAGGCCAATTTCCAGCCGAACCGGCTGAACACGCTACGCTCGCGCCTTTCCGCCGCCTATAAGGGGCTCAATGTCCTGGTGCAGCGTGAAGGGTCGAAGGACCTGTTTTGGAAAGCGAGCATTCGCGATCTGGAGGCCGATGAAGTCGCGATCGACATTCATCATATCTTCCCCAAGCAATGGTGCGAGGAGCGAAACCTTCGCCCGGCCGATTACGACAGCATCATCAACAAGACGCCGATCTCCTATAAGGCGAATAGAATGATCGGTGGCCATGCGCCGTCCCAATATTTGCGGAAGCTTCAGGATCATAAGCAGGTGGGGCTCGACGACGATAGCATGAACCAATTGCTGGTCAGCCATCGGATCGACCCTGGCGCGTTGCGCAATGACGACTTCCGCGCCTTCTATCAGGCCCGCGGCGAGGCGCTTTGCGCGATCATCGCCGCCGCGATGGGGAAGACGATCGATGCGTCCATCGTGAAGTTCTTCAACGGATAGCGTCGGTTCTTGGAAGCCCGGTATCGGATCGACGGGCGCGATCGCGCTATTGTCGTCCCGTCAGCCGGTCTTCACGGCGGCGCGCGCGGATCGTCGTATTCCGATCGCAACCCCATTCTCGAACAAAAGCTCAATTCCCCGATCCTCGAGCGCCCGCTGGAGATCCAACAGGGTCCTGTCGTGCGGCACGGTCGCGCCGCGTTCGAATTCGGCGATTGTCCGGCGATTGACCAGGCAGGCGTCGGCGAGGTCCTGCTGCGAGAGGTTCAGCCACCCTCGGGCGGCTCGGAGCTGCGCGGCGGAAAGGGCGGGGATGGGTTGCTTAGTCAACACCTGTTAACTATAAAGCATGCCATTTAGTGCGTCAATTCCTATTTTGTGATCTAAGCAGTGCGTGCTCTCGAGCAAAAGGAGTGAAGAGACATGCCTGCCAACTGTAATCAGCCCCTGCGTCCCGAGCCTGTCCGTTGCAGCGACGCGCTCACCCAAGCGCCCGCGCCGCCGTCCTCAGCGCGGTCGCGACGAAGTTTCCGCCGGAGCCGCTTTTCGATCCGGCGCTCTCCCGCGTGCTGTCGACCTGCGCATCGGTGGTGAAGCGACATGGCCGCCCTGGACGATTTGCTGCGCATCATCGCGCCGCCCGACGAACGCACCCCGGCGGATCGCCGAGTCGCCGCCATTCATGAGGCGGGTCACTGCGTCGCCTATCGGGAAGCCGGAATGCAGATCGTCTCGGTCTCGATCATCCCGCGCGGTGCATCGGGAGGGGAGACCCGCGCCGTCGGGCGACGACCCGAATTCCCGACCAGGGCCGATCTCGACGCCGGCGTGATGATCCTGCTCGCCGGACGCGCCGCAGAAGAAGCCATTCTCGGCGCGGCGTCGACCGGCGCGGTGGCGGATCTCGCAGTGACGACGCGCGCGCTCGCCGAGGGCCACGCCGCGCATGGGCTGGGGGAGACGCTGTTGCATCGAAGCGATGTGGCCGCATCGCTCGCTTATGATCGCGAGCTGCGCGACCTCGTCGAGGCCGACCTCTCCCGTCTGTATGCGCAATCGCGCGCCCTGATGCGCCGGCGGCGCGCCGATGTCGAGCAGATCGCCGAGGCGCTGCTCGCGCGGAGATTTCTTACCGGCGAGGATGTCGCGGCCCTCGTCACGGCCTCCGGAGGCCGCGGCCGCGACCCGAAAACGCGCAGGAGGGACGCATGAGCAAAGACGGCGACCTTCTCGACGACGTCGTCGCCCGCCTCTGGCGGGTGCGCGAGCGACTCGGCCCCGACGTCTACCGCGCCGCTGCGAGGGCCGCCCTGCGCGCTATTGCGGTCGCCGTCCTCGATGAGGCAGAGAGACGCACCGGTATGGATCGCGTTTCTGGCGTGATCCTGCGTTTCCCACAGGGAGTGCTGCGGGAGAAGGGTGATCACTCCCGCTAGTCTGTCCATGATGCAAAGCCTATTCGGCGCGACCCATCTGCTGTGGTCGGAAGGCGCCACGAGCGGACATCTTCAGAAACGATCGACAGCTCCTCCCTGGCCACGACCGAGCCCTTGCAGACGGGGCGAAATTCCACCATCGTTGCTCGAATGTGAGCGAGAATTGGGAGCGATTATTGAATTTGATGTTTTATTTGCCGCTGATGGCAGCCGCGCCGATCGTAATCGTCGTCGCCGGTGACGCCGCGTCCTCGACTCCCAGCCTATGCGATGGAGATGAGGAGATCGTTTTCTCGTGCCAAACCCGCAAAGGGGTCGCTTCGATATGTCTTAGCCGAGGCGAGCGCGCCTCCAAGCTGCAATATCGCTTCGGGGCCCGAGCGCATGTCGAGCTGTCCTACCCGGAGGACGAGGCAACACCGCGTGATGCTCTGGCGGATACGATGACATTTTCTGGCGGCGGAGGCGCCTTTATTCAATTCAACAAAGGACAATTCCGCTATTCCATATTCACGGCCATCGGTCGATGGGGGAAAGGCGGACACAGCCGCGAAATCGCCGGCGTCGCGGTCGCGCGCGGCGATAGCGAGGTCGTGAACCTGCCCTGCGTGGGCGGCAGCGAGTCGAAGCTGGGGCCGGATCTCTTCGAGTCGCTCGACATCCGAGCCGGCGTCTCCGGCGGCAAATCGGAGGGATTCGTCATTCCCGACGCTTTTCTGGCGAAGCAATGAGGGTGTTATGGTCCATCCTGTGCGTCAGGTGTTGCCGATTTCCTCGATGGCGCTTCACAAGATCATGAAGCACGCGCCGGTGCGGTTTCTGAAGCCGCTCAACGTCGCAATGCTAACCTATCAGATCAATTCGCCGAAGCGCGTTGCGGCCTTCCTGTCGCAGCTCGCCGTGGAGAGCAACGAGCTCAGGCACACGCATGAGCTATGGACCAGCCACGAGAAATTCAGATTGGCCGGCGTCGCGCGAAAGGCGCATACCGCGACTTCCAAGGAAGATTACTTCAAGTATTGGTACGGCAATCGCGCCGACCTCGGAAATACCACCGCCGAGGACGGGTTCACATATCGCGGACGCGGGGCGATCCAAATCACAGGCAAGAGCAATTACGAGAAAATTGGTGTCGGCATAGGCAGGCCGTTGAAAGACAAACCCGACTTGCTTGAGATCGACATGAACGTCGACATGCTGGCGTCCGCGTATTTTTTTGCCAAGTTGAAGCATCTCAATCGCATCGCGGACCAAGTTGACCCTGATGACGAGCACAGCATCAAACTCATCAATTTGAAGCTCACACTCGCAGTCAATGGCGGTCACAATGCGCAGCGCGAACGGCTAGGTTATTACACCAAGGCCCTCGCATCCCTTCACGCCTGAGTGTGCCGCCGAGCATGTTTCCGCAAGCCCCAGGAGCCGCCGTTCCCACCACTCGGAGGTGGAACTGAATTTTAGGTATCGATTTTACAATCAACGTCGATATCCTTGATAGCATAGGAAAACGCGATGGCTAAGAGTCTAGAGGACGCCTTGCAGGTTGTCGTCTCAGAAAAGCTCAGCTCGGTGACCTTCGTGATGGATTATTGGCAGCTCGCCTTCGATGTTCCTCTCTTGACGGTCTTGACTCGCGCGACCGTCAGAGAAAAGGCTTGGCAAGCATCGGACGGAGATGATGAATTTCGCAATCGGTTATGCGATTGCATCGGCCATGTCGTGAGCGCTGTGGACTTCCGACCGGGCGTATGCATTCTCTTTCGATTTGAGCAAGGCCTCAGCATCGAGGTTTCTCTCCGCGAACAAGATTACTGTTGCGCCGAGGCGATAATATTCTATCCATGCGGCGTTGGCGGAGAAATCTATATCGTCTAGCGAAGCAATAACTTTGTCTTTCGTCGGAACATCCATGGCGCGTCAGGCTTTCGATAGCTGAAGCCCCGACGAGGTCGCTTTTTTAGTCGAACGATGCCGATTCCCCGAACGCCCGCTTCGGCATCAAATGCGGCAATCGCAAAGGCGCGGACGGTTTCCCTTCGGGCAGACAACCCCTGAAGCGTTTCGCGTACCATCGCCTTCATCGTTCACTCCCATTTCCCCCGTATTTTCGCCCGCACATCGGCCCGCAGCCCACCTCCGGCGAGACGCTCGCCCGCCACCACCGCTGCCGCGGCCGGCCAGCTCACGCAGTCGAAACGCCCCAGCATTTCCGCCGGAATGAAGCGCGTTCGCGCGGCGTAGACATGCCGGTCGCCCTGCGCCGGCTGGCCATGGGTGAAAAATCGCTGCGGCGTCACCAGCCGCAGACTGTCCTTCGCGCGCGTCATCGCGACATAGAGCAGCCGGCGCTCCTCCTCTATCTCCGCCGCCGTTCCCGTCGCGAGATCGGAGGGGATGCAGCCGTCGACGCAGTTCAGCACGAAGACCGACTTCCACTCCTGCCCTTTGGCGGAATGGATCGTCGAGAGGATGAGATAATCCTCGTCGCGCAGCGGCGGGCCGGCCTCGTCGCTGGTCGCATCCGGCGGGTCGAGCGTCAGCTCGGTGAGAAAGCGCTCCCGCGAGGGATAGCAGGCGGCGATCTGCTCGAGCTGGACGAGATCGGCGAGGCGGCTCGGCGCGTCCTCGTGAAGGCGCTCGAGATGCGGCTCATACCAGCGGCGCGCCGCTTCCATTTCCGCCGGCCAGCCTTCTCTCGCATGGAGCACTTGCAGCGTCGCGACGAGGCCGCGCCACTCCTCGCCGGCGCGCGGCGGCGTCGGCGCCTCGGAGAGGCAGGCGAGCGGGTCCGGGCGCTCGATGAGGAAGTCGAGAATCTTCTGCGCGGACGAGGGGCCGACGCCGGGCAGGACTTGCAGAATGCGAAAGCCGGCGACGCGATCGCGCGGGTTCTGAGCGAAGCGCAGCAAAGCGAGCACATCCTTCACATGGGCGCTGTCGAGGAACTTCAACCCGCCGAATTTCACGAAGGGAATGTTGCGGCGCGCGAGCTCCAGCTCCAACATGGCGCTGTGATGCGAGGCGCGGAACAGCGCCGCCTGCTGTTTCAGCGTCATGCCGGCTTCGCGCGCCTCCAGCACGCGCTCGGCGATGAAACGCGCCTGATCGCTCTCGTCGCGCACGGCGACGAGCTGCGGCCGCTCCGCAGAGCGGCGCTCGGTCCATAGGTTCTTGGCGTAGCGCTCGGCGGCGAGCAAGATGACGGCGTTGGCCGCGGCGAGGATCGGCTCGGTCGAGCGATAATTGCGGTCGAGCGTGACGATTTTCGCCGGCGGCGTGAAGCTCTTCGGAAATTCCAGAATGTTGCGCACAGTGGCGGCGCGGAAGGAATAGATGGATTGCGCATCGTCGCCGACGACAGTGAGCCCCCGGCCCTTGGGCTTCAAGGCGAGCAGGATGGAGGCCTGGAGGCGATTTGTGTCCTGATATTCGTCGACGAGAATGTGATCGAAGCGGCCGCCGATCTCCTCCGCGAGGGCTTCGTCCTGCATCATCTGCGCCCAATAGAGCAGGAGATCATCGTAATCGAGCACATTCTGCGCCTGCTTCGCCTCGACATAGGCGGCGAATAAGCGGTGCAGCTCGTCATGCCAGCGGGCGCACCAGGGGAAGGCGCCGAGCAGCGCCTGCTCGAGCGGAATTTCGGCGTTCACGGCGCGGGAGTAGATCGAAAGACACGTGCCCTTGGTGGGGAAGCGGCTCTCGGTCTTGGAGAAGCCGAGCTCGTGGCGGATCAGATTCATCAGATCGGCGGAGTCTTCGCGATCATGGATGGTGAAGGCGGGATCGAGGCCGATGGCGCCGGCATATTCACGCAGCAGCCTCGCGCCGATCGCGTGAAACGTGCCCGCCCAGGCGAGGACATCGCCGCCGCCCTTTGCGCCCAGCGCCTCGGCGCAGATGCGCTCGACCCGACGCGCCATCTCGGCGGCGGCGCGGCGGGAGAAGGTCATCAGCAGCATTCGCTGCGGATCGGCGCCCCGGACGATGAGATGCGCGACCCGATGGGCAAGCGTGTTCGTCTTGCCGGAGCCGGCGCCAGCGATGATGAGCAGCGGACCGCCGGCGGAGGCCGACGAGCGGTCAGCAAGGCCGTGCTCGACGGCGCGGCGTTGTTCGGCGTTGAGCTTTTCGAGATAGGCGACGGCGGTTATGGGCGAATCGGCAGGGTGAGCGGGCCGGTGGACTGAACCACAATTCTTGTTTTGTTCGCAATGGCGGCGCGTCTAGCGGGAAGGCCCGTCACAGATTTTCGTAGGCGTCATGAGTGGATGCGCGGAGAGATAAGGCCCCGTCGGGCGTCGGAGTTCGTTTCACTCGCCTCCTGGAGCGAGGCGGGTTGGTTAGCGGCTGCGTTGCGGGGCATAGTCTCGTTCATTGGTCCGGCATCGCGCAGTCCAGCGCTTTGAGGGCGTCCAATGCGTAAGCCGAATAGGCGTGGCCGCGACCGAGACGCCGTAGGATGTCCAGATCGCCGCGATCTCCCAAGCAGCCGATTGTATCGAAAGCCAGGATCGGTCCCCACTCGATCATGGGAGCCTGATGGAAATACTCTACCTCGCACGCCTCTTCCAGGAACCTGCGAGCAAGCCGCAGGCATTCGACCGGATAAATCCGCCGAACGTCGAGCGGCTCGTAGGGCATCTTCACGTCGCCCCCGTGCTCGGTCATCGCGGCGTGGACTTCCGACAGACAGCCGATCACGAGGCCCGCGGGCGACGCCTCCAAATTCGCCCAGGCCCGCCCAGCCGCGGCCAGGTCGCCGGGCCGGCCGGATTCCGCGGCAAAGACCAGCACCCGGATTTCGTTGAGACAGATCTCGCGGGACTCGACACCGTCGGACGGCGGCAGGAGCGCGCCGTGACGCCCGAAGAATCTGAGGCTTTTCGTGAACGTGTGCCATTCATCCTGGGGGAATACGTTGGTCCTGTCCGGCAGCAATGTAAAACGCGCAAAAAGATCGGCATCCGTAGGATCGTCGAGCTTCAGAACCTCATCGCAGATCCATTTCAAGCTGATGCTGTGTTTTATCTCGACCGAGCCCAGCGCCCGCCGGTAAATCATGTGACGCTCGTGCTCCTCGAGGGCGTAGATTTCCTCGCAGTAGATGCCGTTGAAGGGATGATCGAACATCCGCGTGTAGACAGACAGGGCTAGGCTCAGGACCTATTAATTTCGAGTGAGGCGTGATTCAAGGTCTCCGAAATAGAGGCTTTGGTGGGCGATTTGT
>NZ_JBQUZK010000005.1:0-53641 GCF_056313885.1 Methylosinus sp. DMC45 | reverse complement strand
GACAGTCTGGGCCATGAGCCCAGACTCGCACGCCGAGCCGCAATTGTGAATCCTATGTCGGTGTCAGCGCACTAGGACCTGATCAGGCGTCGCGGGACGCGTCCCGCGCGCCGCAACGACGACGAATTTACGGGGCCGGTGCCGCGGCTCTCTCCGGCAAAAAGCGGATCGCCGCTCGGAGAGCCAGGCGAGCGCTTTCCGATCGAACGGAATCGTTCGATCGGAAAGAATTCGCTCCAGAGCAAGAATTCTAGAGTGCTATCCGATCCCATCGGATCGGATAGCACTCTAGCGGCCCGACCTCCAGAGAGCGCCGAGCAGGAAGCCAGCCCCGGTGGCAAGTGCGAGGGTGGTGATCGGCTGTTTGTGCGCCGAACGAGCCAGCGCCTCGATGCGGGCGATCGCGCGGCGCTCTCTGTCCCAGGATTTGGCGCGATGGCGCATCTCGAGGCGCGCGCCATCGCCGCCGTGCGCCAATCGATGCGCTGCATACGATCCGCGCTCGGAGCGACGTTCGTCGACCATTGCGCAGGTCCTGATCCTGGTGCCGTCCACCAACTCTCGCCGCCGCCCATTGCCGCCGCGGCGCCCACGGCGAGCGTCGCAGCCGTCAGGAATCCGAAATATATGCCGAGTTTCCGCGCCTTGTCGGCGTCGGACTTCATCTGCCCCGAAACAGCGTTCACACGCTCGTCGGCGGCGCTCGGCGGGACATTGGTTCGCGAGGCAATGATATTGACGAGATAGGCTCTTGTCTTCATCAGTGAAACTTCCCGTCGGGGCGTGCGGATTGACGGTCTGGGCCCTCGCAGTCGCGCTCGGAGCGCCCCTCGCGGCGGCGACGGTCGACACGATCGCTAGTCGACACCGAGTGCCTCGTCCTCCAAGAGCAATGTCGCGCTCGCCGACCCCTATGTGGACAAGCTGCTGCGCGGGGATGGCGATGTCACACAGGGAGCGCCCGTCGCCGAAGCGACGAGGAATGTCGTCTCCCGTTTCGTGCTCATCAGTCCGCCGCCGGCGGCGAAGATTTGAAGGCCCAGGGCATCAGCTCGGCGATGCGCGACTGCGGATGACCATCGGCGATCGCCTCGAGCGTCGCCTTCATCCAGGCATAGGGATCGACGCTGTTCAACTTGCATGTCGCAATGAGCGAAGCGAGACGTGACCATGTACGTCCACCTTCGTCGTGCCCCGCGAATAACGCATTCTTGCGCGTGAGAGTCAGTGGCCGAATCTGATTTTCGACGAGGTTGGTGTCCATCTCGACGCGACCATCGTCGAGGAACAGGGTCAACCCGCCCCAATGGTTCAGAAGGTAGGCGACGGCCTTGCCCATGTCGCTGCGGCAGGAGAGGCGCGCGGCCTGGGCGCGCAAAAACTCTTCGAGCTCGACGACGAGAGGCCGCGACCGCTCGGCGCGAACGCTCTGCCGGATCGACGCCTCTTTGCCCCTGATCTCCGCCTCGATCGCATAGAGCGCGGCGATGCGCGCCAGGATCGCTTCGGCGATGGGCGAGCCCGCCTTCGGCGTGGCGGCGATGATCTCGCGCCTGCCGTGGCTCCAGCACCAGGCGAGCCGCAACGGCCCGCCGCCTTTGCGTTCGCCGCGCGCCAGACGATGATAGCCGCCATCGCCGTCGACCTGGAGAACGCCGTCGAATCCTTCGAGCGTCCGCTCGGCGTGCTCACCGCTGCGACCCGGCGCGTAATGATAGACCACGATCGGCGGATGGGCGCCGCCATGCCCACGGTCGTCGCGCAGAACGGCCCAGAGATAGCCCGTCTTCGTCCGGCCGCGGCCGGGATCGAGAACCGGCGCCCGAGTCTCGTCCATGAACAGGTGGCCGGACAGCTTCATCAGCGCGCTCATCCGCTCGACGATCGGCGCGAGGTGGAAGGCCGTCGTTCCCATCCAATCGGCCAGAACCGCGCGGTCGAGCACGATCTCATGGCGCGGGAAGACCTGCGATTGACGGTAGAGCGGCATGTGCTCGCTGAACTTGGCGACCGCCACTTGCGCCAGCAGCGCCTCTGTGGGGACGCCACCCTCGATCAGATGCGCGGGAACCGGCGCCTGGGCGACGCCCGCGCATCCTTTCGGACAGGCTTAGCGGGGCCGCACGGTCTCGATGACGCGATATTGCGCCGGCGTCACGTCGACGCGGCTGGAGCGGTCCTCGCCGATCCGAGCCATCACCATCGCATCAGAAAACGCATCGAGGAGGCATTCGGCTGGATGAAGACTGTTCCCGGTCAACGCAAGACGAAGTTTCGCGGCGTTGAGCGCGTCGGCTGGTCGTTCGCTTTCGCCGCGGCGGCCTAAAATCTCGTACGATTGCTAAAGCTCATGGCAGCCCCGGCATGAGCGCCAACGAAGACAAGAAATGGCGGATCGACAACGCCAGTCACCTCAAGGGGGTGAAGTTGCAACTTCGCCGCTACACTCGGTGGAGCGAAAGCTGGGATCACGACCACTGTGCCGATTGCTGGGCTAAATTCGCCGAATTCCAAGGCGAGGACATTCAGCACGAGGGTTATGCCACCTGCGACGATTACCCGAGAGACGCTTGCTATGAATGGTTGTGCAAAGCCTGCTTCGACGATTTGAAAGACGACATGCAATGGTCGCTCGTCAGCGGTTAATCGCTCACGCCCAACCAGTTTTTCAGCATCCTACTAGGCGGCGCCTATGACCTCGTGACCTACAATCGTCCTGCGCGGTGAGCGTAAATTGAAAACCACAATTCTATCCCCGCGCCAACGCCTTATTACCCTATCGGATAATGGCTCTCCGGACCTAGCAAATCCTTTATCTCGACTTCCCATCGGAAGCGATCGTAGTCCGGCTCCTCGATCTTTCTCGCCAGCACTGAAGCAAATCCGAAGCTTTGGGCCAACGGAAAGCGCGCTTGCCCCGGGGATTCGACGTCGAGATAGAGATGCATGGGATGATCATAGCTCACCGCCTCGATGCTCATACCCAATCCCGCTGGGAATAGGCAGCGGTAGGCTTCCGTAGAGAATCTCCAGAAATCCCAAGGGAGTTCGTGAGGCGGCCAGGAAAACGGAGAATGATGATAAATAAGACCGCCGACGTCGAGGCATCTGATCATTTCGAGAGCCGCGACCCAGGGCATTGCTAAATGCTCCATGACTGACTGAGAGAAAATCGCACCAAAGCGTCTACCCTCGAAGTATGACGACAGTCGATGCGCGTCCCCGACAACATCTACATTCTCGCCTTCGTGATAGTCAAATCCGACATAACCGCCTGCTTTCGAGAAAACCCCTCGATAGGACGCATGTGCATTTCCAAGTAATCTAGAGCCAACTTGTAGAACACTCAGCTCCCGCTTGTTAACCTCATGCACAAAAGAATTAAATATATCAACATTGGATACGGCGATTGCGCCCGGAGGCGGCAGCTGCGCAGCATATCGAACTGAAAATGTATTCGATGTCCCGACTGCTTTGAGATCAATGCTGAGAGTCCGCGACCTCGATCTTTCAAACTCCTGCACAAATCCGTAGCATTGAGACGTCGATCCAAGATCTATCAAACGTCCCTCGATGTCCGGGCGTCGTTCCCAATTCGTGATAGCGAAAATCTCGCCCGTGCCGGTCGTGATCGTTACACTTTCCAGGGATTGCAATCGCCCCGCGCACCAGCCGGCGAATCCTGCTCTGGTTTCTGTCATCCACACGCTTTCGAGCGTGAAGACGCAGGATTCGGTCTCTACAGTGACAGGCAAACAATTTTGCATAGAGCCCTCGCGCGGTCGGCAAAACATCCGCTATTCGCTTCGAAAAAGAGATAATACATCTAGATCAAACTAGAGCCTATCTTCTCTGGAGCCCGCTCTCACCGTTTCCGAAAAGCGACCATGAACTCATTAAATCCCGGGGGCGTAGACTGCGTCGCAAAGACGGACAATCCTTCGAGAATGCGGCTCGATTCGAGCAGCTCCATTTGGTGGATGAATTCTTCGTCCGTCCATACATGACAATGAACGTCCGCCATACCAGAATCAAAGTTCGACAAGGCCCATCGGTAGAATTCAAGCATTGACCTATCGCTCAAGGATTTGAGTTCAGGCGACCATATCCGTCCGAACTCCAATATGTGTTCGAGCGAGGGTGACCTCGCTCCATGATGAAAATCCATCAACAAATGCTCAAGAGTGGTCGACGGCCTCATCGAATCCAGTGTGTGTCTTTTGTCTGGGATAGCTAGAATGACAAAGCCTCCGTTGCCTCGAAGCAGACTTGCCATCTCAGAAATATAGCCAATCGGATTGGCAATATGCTCGATGACGTGACAGGCAATCACATAGTCGAAGCGTTCTGTGATCTGTTCATCAAGAGGCGCTTCCTTTTTTAGCAAAAAGCGCACAGGCGCAACTTTTTCCGAAGGAAGATCCCATAATTGAGCCATTTCCGCACTGGAACGAAAATCTGCAAAATCGCAGTTCGCGAGATAAGAAGGAATGGTTTGCAGATCGCACGCACCGATTTCGAGGCCTCGACGATCTCTCGGATCGAAAAGCTCTTTTACAAATTGAAGTCGTTTTGCTTGGTAGCTTTCGCGAGTGATGATCTCAGTCATTAGCAACCTCCTTTATATCAATACACAAAATATTTATGGATGTGGTTAGCTCTCATATTTGCAATCAAATATAGCTATCCAGGAGATGGCGTTCGAATGACTCGCACATGCGTGCTTCCGTTAACTGCCGCGCAAACGCATAGCCGGCCTTTCCAACTCGCTCCTGAAGCCTTTCATCCGTCAAGAGAGAGTCCAGCGCCGCAAACACACCATTTTCATTAGGAGCCCCGAGAATGCAATTCGTCCCGTCCTCGACCATTACTCGAACAGATTCGACGTCGGCTTCGACGCATGCGCACCCACAGGCCATGGCCTCGTATATAACTGTCGTAATATTAGTGAGAGACAACGACAAATGGATATCTGACTGAATCATCCATCGCGCGAGCTCCGCCTGCGAAAGTTTGCCGAGCAACGTGTAGTCAAACGGAAGATGAAGCCGACTTTCGAGGCCATAAAGCCGGATATCGATAGACCGGCCGTATTTCGAAAAAACCCTCGTCAAGGCGCCGACTCCGGCTGCGAAATTTCTTCTTTCTACATCGGGCCGCGCAAAAAAGAGAATAGAGCGGGTAACAGATTTGCCGGGGGCCACATCGAGTACGGCTGCGTTTTGTGCCGCGCGCTCCTTCCCGGCGTCATGGAAGCAACTGCTCACAGCAAACGGAATCGAGCGAATCCATCTATGCCGGTCTGCGAGCCGCGTCGCGAGATAATCACCTATCGTGACGATCGCGAGCTTTTCGTCGTAGGTCCGATTGGCCGCGTCATACTCCGGCGTAGAGGATTTATAGAATTCAGGCTCGAAGTCTTGAACGAAATATGCGCGCATTCTGGCATTATGCAATCTGGCCACGACCGCCGCGGTAGGCCAATTCGTCGCGATTGCAATATCTACTGGACCGATAGAAGTGTGTCCAACGACGATCATGTCTGGATCGACATCGAAATGACGCATGCAGAACTGCTTGATTTCATCTTCGCTCATTTCCACAAGATGCGCGATTGCTTCGACATACACGCGCACATCATATCCTTTTTTTGCAAGAAAGCGTGCTAGAACAAAAATCTTATTATAGCCACCTCCCGTCATTGCGATCGGCGCTCGGGTGACGAACGCCAAACGTGAAAGCGCGTTGCCATTCCTCGGAAGTCGGGGCTCGTCGGAAACGGCCCTCCAATCTCTCTGAACCTGGTCCAGAGCGTTCATTGTCGTCGATCGTGCGATGACTTTGCAGCGAGCTGCCTCACCGAGCCTGAGGCGCGACTCCCGATCCATCACGAGTTCCGCGAGTTTGGTCGTCCATTCATCGTCATCGCGACACAAGACTCCGTCTGCCTCGTTGTTAACGAAGTCGCGGAACGCTCCCAAGTCGCAGGCGATCGTCGGCACGCCCAGCAGCGAGGCTTCCAGATATTTCAATTCGCTTTTGGCGGCTGTGAAGTCGTTACGATATTCCAGCGGAGCTAGATTTACGTCAATATTCCGGTAAACCTTTGGAAGCTCGATCCATGGCATGAACGGAATGACCTCGACGCGCGATCCAAATACTAAGAGCTCTTTCGGTGGTTGCAAATGCCCGACAATCAGCAGATTTGTCAATGGAAAGCGCTTTAACGTCGCCGTCAGTGCGCTCAGGCATACGCCGAAATCTTTATTATGTGTTCTGGTTCCGCTTAGATAGGCGATAATGATTTTGTCGTTCGCAATCTTCGGCGATCTCTGGGCATCCAGAGCGGCATCGACCATCGTTCGGTTCACCCTGTTACGAACGACAGAGACGATCTTGTCAGGGAACATCGCTTCCACGATGGATCGAAGCTTATTCGTCGAAACCGAAACCGCGGGACACCGCTGCATCGCGTCTCTGTAGCGCTTGACGCCATTCGCATAGACTTCTTTTTCGTCGTCTGACATCGCATTGTAGGCGTCGATCTGGCCGAGGCGCTCAGGATCAAAAACGAGATCATCCACGTCGTAGACAACAATGACTCCAGTGCGATGCGCTTCCTCGGCGAAAGACCGAAATCGGGGGTCGTCTGGCACACGATGTGCGACGACGACGGAATAATTCTGCAATAGCTGCCTGTAGGGAAAATTGTGCGGCTGGTAGACATCTACTGAATATCCGCAATTTTCGAGCGCTTCGGCCTGATGCTCGCAACGATATCGGAATGCGTCGCCGGGACATCCGCTGATAAAAGCGAATGTCTTATACGCATCCCTCGGCGGTGCCTTATTGAAGTCGAGCGCAAATACGATCTCTCGGCTGGAGGGCGACTCTGAAAGAACGAGCGCACGATAACTAGGCTGTCGGCCCGCAATGGTGATCCTGCTGCCCTTCTGCAAGGAGAGGACTTTAACGGCAAGCATAAAGATCGTTTCTTTCGTTTCGATCCCCTCGCCAAGCCAAATGCTCAACGAATTGCCGTCTGTAATGAGGTCTGGATCGATGATTTCCTCGTGAACAATATATCCTTTCGTTTCATTTTCTAGAATTGCATACAATGATACCTTTACTTGTGCTCCATTCGGCTCACAGTATGTAAAAAAGAATATGCTTAACGAAACGAGCATTTCGACGGGCGCGATAAAAAGCTCGGCTAGCTCCTCACCTTCTGGGATCGGATTAAATGCTTCGAGAGCGCGCGACGCCTTTTCAGGCCATGAAAACCGGCGGTTCAGGCGCCCTTCGAGCGCGGAGACCCGCGATTTGAAATCTTCATTAATGGTTTGCTTATACCGTTCGTAATACGCTTTTTCTACAATAGTGACTCCCGTATCACCTTTGACGAACTTGTTTACTGGAATTGAAAAATTTGGCCTTGGCTCCCGTCCTTCTTGAGCTCCATATTTAACGTAATGGACGAGTGGGTTGGCTTGGGCTATGCGCACATCCGAGTTTGTAGCCAGATACCATTGCGTATCGAAAGCTGGGCTCGGATTGTGGCCGAGCTGCCATCCAAAACGGATAAAATGCTCGAGAGGGTCGCCCACGACATCTGTATAGAGCGATGTGTAGTATTCGCTACTGAATATGCCCGAGCTAATGATGAATTCATATTCGGTAGCGAAGGCCCGGGCGGTCTCGGGAAGCAGGTCGTTTGTCACGACTCTTCTCATCCATTCGGAGATCGGCCTGTCGGGCAACGTCAATATATCCGGCTTTTCACCTGCCAAGACGTAGTGAATCAAAGGATTGACATCACCGCCGGCAACGGAGCCTCCGACATTTTGTAAATACCAAAGAGTATTGAATTTTTTGCTCGGGTTGCGCCCTTCTTTCCAGCCATGTTTCATATAATGGGACAGGGGATCGATCTCAGCCTCTGCTACGTCGGGGTAGCACGCGAGATAATATGGCGAGTCGAAATATCGACTCACCCGGGTCGCGTGCCGACTAATTACGCCGACGCATCTGATCATAACGTTTGACATGAGTTGAAATGGGTACATCGTCTCGTTATTCCTTATAGGCGCCTCCGCAACAGCGCATATATCGATTTGATGCAATGGATTGCGCGCTTCCTGGGCACCGGAGGGCGAAACGCAGCAATCGGCCATAGTGCAATGTACGTCAAAATTCCGGGCCAGAGCGTGGCTTATTCTCGCGCCTTTTCCCTTGCGCTCAGTGCGGCGGCGCTTATTTCCCAACACTGAACAGCGAGCGAACCAATGTCGAGATCGTAGTTTCCGATGTTGCAACGATCGAAGTCCGTGGTAACGATTTTCTAAATCATTCGGACGTCGTTGCGGGCCCGCTCGCCGGCAAGGAGAGTTGATAATGGGGTTGATCGACGAGTTGCAAGAGATCAGGAACCTGCGTGTTCTAGAACTCGGAGTTAGAAGATCTGATCCAGCTCGCTCCTCGATGCAAAAGCACATCTATCCATTTGCTTCGGAATACGTCGGGACCGATATACAGGACGGCCTTGATGTGGATGTCGTGTCGGATATTCATTGTCTGTCGAGCACTTTCGGTGAGGAGTCTTTCGACTTCATACTCAGCTTCTCCGTGATGGAGCATGTCAAATATCCACAGATCGCCGCGCATGAAATAATGAAGACGCTACGGGTTGGTGGACATGTGCACATTATGACGCATTTTATTTTTCATGAACATGGCTTTCCAAATGACTACTTTCGATTCACAAAGGACGGGCTGAGGGCCCTATTTCCGCCCACGATGGGATTCGTGGATAGAGGGACCGATTATGTTTTCCCTTGTGAAATCCATTCCCAAGAGGTCCCCTGGGCACCAGGGAATGTCTCTTTCCTGAACGTCCTCTTTTGGGGACAGAAAGTGGGAGCAACTCCAAAAACATTCGTTCCCGATCTAAAAGTCGATCGGAACGAACCATTCGGGGTTACTTAGCTTTCTCAGAGCCCGTTTGGAAATTCACGGATGAGGGTGTTGATTTCCACTGAGAGCTGACCCAGGCAGCACGGGTTTTTCCACCGAGAACTGACCCATGTTCGAACCTTTCCCCCTCGACCGTCGCGGGGGACCTGGGAGTGATCGACATGGAGTTATTGAGCGTCATCCGACGCTGGCGATATCGGCAGGAGTTCTCGATCCGCGAGATTGCGCGACGCACGGGGCTGTCGCGCAATACGGTGCGCAAGTACCTGCGCTCGGACAGCATCGAGCCGCAGTTCGCCACGCCCGATCGACCGAGCCGGCTCGACGCCTTCGCCGACAAGCTGGCGCATATGCTGCGTCAGGAGGCCGCAAAATCGCGCAAGCAGAAGCGGACGGTCAAGCAGTTGCACGCGGATCTGGTCGCCCTCGGCTACGACGGCTCCTACAATCGCGTGGCGGCCTTCGCGCGCGAGTGGAAGGCGGCGCGGCATCGGGAGCAGCAGACCTGCGGGCGCGGCGCGTTCGTGCCGCTGACGTTTCTGCCCGGCGAGGCGTTCCAGTTCGACTGGTCGGAGGATTGGGCGATCATCGCGGGCGAGCGGACGAAGTTGCAGGTCGCCCAATTCAAGCTCTCCTACAGCCGCGCATTCTTCCTCCGCGCCTACCCTCAACAGACGCATGAGATGCTGTTCGACGCCCACAACCACGCCTTCCGCGTGCTGGGCGGCGTGCCCCGGCGAGGTGTCTATGACAACATGCGCACGGCGATCGACAAGCTCGGGCGCGGCAAAGAGCGCCAGGTCAACGCCCGCTTCGCCGCCATGGTCGGCCACTTCCTGTTCGAGGCCGCATTCTGCAATCCGGCCTCCGGCTGGGAAAAGGGGCAAATCGAGAAGAACGTTCAGGATGCTCGTCATCGCCTCTGGCAGCCGATCCCGAGCTTTCCGTCGCTGGCGGCGCTCAACGACTGGCTGGAGGCGCGATGCCGCGATCTGTGGGCCGAGATTCCGCACAGCGCGCAGCCGGGGACGATCGCCGAGGTTTGGCGCGAGGAGGTTCCGCAACTGATGCAGCCTCCGCGGCCATTCGACGGCTTCGTCGAACACACCAAGCGGGTCACGCCGACGTGCCTGATCCATCTGGACCGCAATCGCTACAGCGTGCCGGCCTCCTTCGCCAATCGCCCCGTCAGCGTGCGGGTCTACCCCGAGCGCGTCGTCGTCGCCGCCGAGGGGCAGATCGTGTGCGAGCACGCCCGCGTCTTCGCCCGGTCGCATAACGACAAGAGCGTGACGGTCTACGACTGGCGGCATTATCCCTCCGTCATCCAGCGCAAGCCGGGCGCGCTGCGCAACGGCGCGCCCTTCGCCGAGCTGCCGGTCGCCTTTCGGACGCTGCAACAGCGCATGCTCGAGAAGCCGGGCGGCGACCGTGAGATGGTCGAGATTTTGGCTCTGGTCCTACAGCACGACGAGCAGGCCGTGCTGACCGCCGTCCAATTGGCGCTGGAGGCCGGCGCGCCGACCAAGACGCACATCTTGAACCTGTTGCATCGCCTGGTCGACGGCAAGCCGGTCGACGCGCCGCCCGTGAAGCCGCCCAACGCGCTGACGCTCACCACCGAGTCGCAGGCCAATGTCGAGCGCTACGACGCGCTGCGCAAAGGTCGGGAGGCGCGCCATGCGTCATAATCCCGCCGCCGGCGCCATCGTCATCATGCTGCGCAGTCTCAAAATGCACGGCATGGCGCAAGCCGTCAGCGAGCTGACCGAGCAAGGCTCCCCGGCCTTCGAGGCCGCGCTGCCGATCCTGTCGCAACTCTTGAAGGCGGAAACCGCCGACCGGGAGGTGAGATCGATCGCCTACCAGCTCAAATCCGCGCGGTTCCCGAACTATCGCGATCTCGCCGGCTTCGACTTCGCCAGCAGTGAGGTCAACGAGGCGCTCGCGCGCCAGCTTCATCGCTGCGAGTTCCTCGAAGATGCGCATAACGCCGTCCTGGTCGGGGGACCTGGTACGGGCAAGACGCATCTGGCGACAGCAATCGGCGTCCAGGCGATCCAGCATCACAGAAAGCGCGTGCGGTTCTTCTCCACCGTCGAGCTCGTCAACGCGCTCGAAGCCGAAAAGCACCAAGGCAAGTCGGGTCAAGTCGCGGCGCGGCTCGTTCATTCCGATCTCGTCATCCTCGATGAGCTCGGCTACCTGCCGTTCAGCGGCTCCGGCGGGGCGCTGCTGTTCCATCTGCTGAGCAAGCTCTACGAGCGGACCAGCGTCATCATCACGACGAATCTGAGTTTCGGCGAATGGGCCGCCGTCTTCGGCGACGCCAAGATGACGACGGCTCTGCTCGATCGCCTCACTCACCGCTGCCACATCCTCGAAACCGGAAACGACAGCTTCCGGTTCAAGGACAGCTCGGCGAAGGCGGACAAACCTGCAAAGGAGAAGACCAAAACTTGACGACCGACTGACCCGCAAGCCATCTTCAACCCGGGTCACTTCTCAATGGAAATCCTGGGTCAAATCTCGACGGAAATCGACATGAAAGGTTTGGCCAATTCGTTTACCGCCGTCTGTCAGAACTTGAGTTTTACCTCCCCCCTTGAAACGCGCGTGGTGAGCTTGCGTAGATCGAGCCGGTCGCGTTTTGCGCCACGTCGGCATAGCCCGCTTGCACGGCGACGCCGTTGAATGCGCCGTCGTGGTTGGTGAGATTGTTCGCCGTGGCGATGTAGCATTGATCGTGCAGGGGCAAGCTTAAGCTTGCGAAGGGAGAGGGCTCCGGAGCAAGCCCTCTCCGCCCGACAGCGATTCATTTCGCCAGCTAGCGTTGCCCAAAGCGCTACTTGGCTTGCTCCAGATGCTTCAGCGCCGCTTCGGCGTGGGTCGTAGCGGCCTTGGCGTCTCCCTTTTTGCCGGTGTCGATTGCTTCCTCGAGATGTTTGATGCCTTCCTCGGTATGGGGATTGGCCTTCGCCTTCTCGCCGGCTTCGGCATGGGTGAGCGCTACCTCAGCATGAGTAACGACGCCGGTGGCTTTACCAGCCTTGCCCTCAGAAATAGCCTGCTTCGTATGAGTAATAGCCTCTGCTATGTGGTCTTCGACGGCCATCGAGAGCCTCGGCGCAAATATAAGTGCAAGGCCGAGGCTCAACATTGCGATTGCGATTCTGCGAGACATGGTTGGAACCCTTTCCTCGAAGTTCAATGCGAGACGCATCGCAATTCTACATAGGGCGGTCGTTTCTGGCGCCTCACGAGGAGCGGCGAGATGTCACTCGCCCACCGTTACAACCGAAAAGCCTACCTCGAACCGAACTGTGAATGCAGGCGCTTGCCATATCTCGCGCATATCCCTGTGGGCGTTCGGTTGAACGGACTTCGGCAGCTTGTCGAGGACGCCTCGACCGTCGCGTTCTGGTCGAGGTGGGGACGTCCGCACTGGGGTCGATTCTGCAGGAAAAGCGCGACTGTTGCCGGGCGTCGGGGCTCAAAATTCACTTTCCCTGTCGATTGCGGGGGACGCAGCGATGATGAGGCCACAGGCGGCAGCCGCCCGACCGCTTCGAAGCCGGCACCGGAGCGCTGGACATCACTGCGCGGAGCCGATTTTGCGTCGATTTGGTCTCGAGGCGACAGTGCGACCGTCGCTCGCTTTCTATAACACGCGCGCAGACATCGACGCACTGGTCGCTTCCTTGCTGCGATTGCAAGCTTCTCGGCCCGACCTGGCGGCCGGATAGGATGCACGAAATCCGATCATCGGGCGCCGGCTCATGGCGCGCCCCTTCGGAAAGCTGCCGCTCATCCCGATTTCAACCTGATCTCGAGCGAAGACGTCGAAGGCACGACGGTTTACGATTCAGCTGGAAACAAAATCGGAGCGATCGATCACATGATGATCGAGAAGGTCTCCGGCCGCGTGCGCTATGCAGTCATGAGCTTCGGCGGCTTTCTCGGCCTCGGTCACAGCCATTACCCTCTGCCCTGGGATTCGCTGACATATGACACGGCACGGGGCGGATATGTCACCAACGTCACCGAGCAACAGCTGAAAGATGCGCCGGAGTTCAGCGACGATAGTTGGGCAAATCGAGACTGGGAAAAGCGCGTCCACGAGCACTATAGCGCGAACCGATATTGGGACGAGCAGAACCCTTCCGCGGGGTCGTCGATCTGACGAAACGTGCGTCCGGTGAATGGGCTGGGACGAGCTTCGAAGTGCAGCGGTGCTGCGCGTTGAGGCGTTTTAGCCTTCGAGCGAAATCGTAACCGCCGTTTCGGCGGCCGCGGAGGCCGCAGACGGTAATTATTCGTGAGATGATATTCGCATCCCTCTTGGACAACTCCGCGAAGCCACGGCTCCGGCCCAGTCGGCCGCATCCGGGCTCGCAAGCGCCTCGAAAAAAAGCCAACGCCCGCCCATGGGAGTCGAAGGCGACCTCCTGTATCTCGCGTGGACAACGCGAGCAAACGGCAAGCGCGGAGGTTGAAGCGCCGGAATTTCTTGCGTCTATTTCGCGTCGCAAAAGCCTCGACGGATTGCACTAAAGGTGCGAGCCTAATGAGGCCGAATGCTCCAGCGCGGGTCACGAGCGCGGGCGCGGATTTGGTTTTTTCGAGGACAACGGCCGGCGGCGAGCCCTGATCTTAGCCCTTTTCGAGCGCGATCGAAAATACGCGCGCGAAGGCCATGATGGGGAGGAGCGGTCCATGGAAATCGAAGAGCTTCCCGAGTTCGAGAATAAGCCCAAGCCTTTTGCGCTCCAGGTGTCTACGGCCATCGAAACGATGGCGGACATGAACATCGGCTCCGTCGTCATCGTGGACAGCCATCAGAAGGAGCGCGGGATCGTCACCGAGCGCGATCTTCTGCGCCGCCTGCTCGTCGGCAAGCTCGATCCCGAAACGACGCCGCTCTCCGCTATCATGACCAGCGAGCTGTATTTGGCGCGCATCGACGACGAGCATTACGACTGGCTGCGGATGATGTCGAACAAGCGCTTCCGCCATTTGCCGATCGTCGATGAGGAGGGACGGCTCGTCAACCTGATGTCGCAGGGCGATTTCGTTTCACATTCCTGGCCGGAGCTGGTCGCCATGGTCGGCGACAAGGCGTCCGAGACGATCAAGGGACCGGCCGGGCAATTGCCGATTCTTTTAGGTGGCCTCATGCTCTACACGATCGTGATTGTCACCCTGCTAAAGTTTTTGTAAAGCGACGCTCGAGCGTTGTCGACAATCGGGTCCGCGCGCTTCTCGCCTAACAATATTCATGGCGGGGTCGCGCCCAATCGCTCGACGACCCGCCATGCGGCGAAGAAGGTCATCAATACGATCGCCAGGGCTGTGGCGACGAGCAATATCGCCTTGCTCTGCGGAGCGCTCCACTTCATCGCTCGCCCCCGCGCCTATGAGCCAGAGGCGAAAAAGACGAAGCGCGAGAAATTGGTGTAATAGCCTTCGAGCGCCATGATTCCCATGAAGACGAGAACGGCGAGCGGCGGCAGCAATATCGCATAGACCAGCGCCAGCCGCTCCCAGGCCATATGCATGAAGACGGCGACGATCAGCCCCGCCTTCAGCAGCATGAAGGAGATGATGAGCGTCCAGCGCAGATAGCCGTGAAAATTGAAATAATCGACGGCATAGGACCCGGCGCTCAGCACGAACAGAAGGGTCCAGACGGTGAAATAGAGCTTGAGCGGATGCTGCTGGCCATGAACACTCGCCTTGGGCGTCGCAGCGGGCGCATGATAGCTGTGCGCAATCTCCGCGTGAACGGCGACCGTCGCATCCACCCTTTCCGTTTTCGTCGTCGATGTCATGTCTGCCTCGCAGGGAGCGGCGGCGGCCGCGTGTCACCAGAGATAGAAGAAGGCGAAGATGAAGACCCATACGAGGTCGACGAAATGCCAATAAAGGCCGACGACCTCGACGATCTCATAATCGCCGGTGCGATGAGAATATGTAGTGCGGCGGGCGACGTCATAGTCGCCCCGCCAGACGTTGCGCGCGATGACGAGCAAGGCGATGACGCCCATGGACACATGGAACCCATGGAAACCCGTGATCATGAAGAAGGAGGAGCCGAACTGCGCGGCTCCGAACGGATTGCCCCAGGGGCGCACGCCTTCGTGAATGAGCTTGGTCCATTCGAAGGCCTGCATGCCGACGAAGGCGGCGCCGATGACGGCGGTGGCGACCAGCAGGATCGCGGCGGGCTTGCGCTTGCGCGCATAGGCGTAGTTCACCGCGAGCGCCATTGTGCCCGAGCTCGTGATGAGGTCGAAGGTCATGATGGCGATGAGGATCAGCGGAATCTTCCGCCCGCCGAGCTCGAGCGCGAAAATCTCGCTCGGATTCGGCCAGTCCACCGTCGTTGAGATGCGCACCGTCATGTAGGAGATGAGGAAACAGCTGAAGATGAAGGTGTCGCTGACGAGAAAGATCCACATCATCGCCTTGCGCCAGGACGCGCTCTTGAACGAGCGCTGGTCCGAGCTCCAATCGGCCACGACGCCCACAAGGCCCGAAGGCCGTTTCGAGAGATGATCCGACCCGGTCGCGGGTTCCGCGGTCATGTGCCCCGTCCTGCGCTGGTTCAGCTGATTATGCGTCGGCAGATGGCCCCGAGCGCGTCGGCCTGTCCGGTGAGCATCAGGAAGAGCAGCAGCCAGACGAACAGGAGAAAGTGCCAATAGGTCGCGCAAAGCTCGACGCTCGTCGAAAGCGCTTCGGGCGGTCGCTCGCGCCAGGCCTTGCCGATCACGCCCGCCAGCACGACGAGTCCGCCGATCAGATGAAGGCCATGGGCACCGGTCAGCAGATAGAAGAAGGCGTTGGCCGGATTGCCCGAGGCGTAGACGCCAGCCGCGATGAACTCGCGCCATGCCCAGAGCTGGCCCAGGAGAAACATAAGCGACAGCGCCGCGCTCGCGACGAGCCATGCCTCGAGCCGCTCACGCGCGCCCCGCACGGCAGCGAAATGCGCCATCTGAATTGTGATGCTGCTCGCGACGAGCGTCAGTGTGTTGAGCAGGAGCACGCCGGGCATGGGCGGCGTCTGCCAGTCCGGCGAATCCTGGCGCAGGAAAAAGGCGGCCGTCATCAATGAGAAGACGCAGGCCGCGACGACGAGGAACACGCCGAGACCGATCTTCGCCGCGGGCGGCGGCGACATGGCGCGCCCCGGATATGCGGCGACCTCGCCCTCTTGCAGCCAGGGCGCCTGCAGCACGCCCTGACGCCACAGCCAGATCGCCGCGATGGAAGCGATCGAGACGAAGAGCAGCCCCATCACGCTCATGAAGAATGCTCTCCTTTGATCGGCGGCGCGTTTTGCGGCAGATAGTCCTCCGGTTCCCCGGGCACGCTATAGGCATAGGGCCAGCGATAGACGATCGGCAGCTCGTCGCCCCAATTCCCATGGCCCGGCGGCGTCTGCGGCGTCTGCCATTCGAGCGAGGCCGCCCGCCAGGGATTGCCGCCCGCGAGCTTGCCATGCTTCAGGCTTCTGAACAGATTGTAGAAGAATATAGCCTGCGCGAAGCCGACGGTGAGCGCCATGACGGTGATGGCTATGTTGAGCAGATGCGCGGACTCGGGGACGAAGGCGGTGTCTCCCAGCTCGTAGAAGCGCCTCGGCACGCCGAGCACGCCGAGATAGTGCATCGGAAAGAAGATCGCATAGGCGCCGAGGAAGGTGATCCAGAAATGGGTCTCTCCCAGCGTCTCGTCCATCATTCTGCCGGTGATCTTCGGATACCAGTGATAGATCGCGCCGAAGATCACGAGTACGGGAGCGATGCCCATCACCATATGGAAATGCGCGACAACGAACAGGGTCTTCGACAGCGGCACGTCGACGATGACATTGCCGAGATAGAGGCCGGTGATGCCGCCATTGACGAAAGTGACCAGAAATCCCAGCGCGAACAGCATCGGCGTCGTGAATCTGATGTCGGCGCGCCAGAGCGTGATCACCCAATTATAGACTTTCAGCGCCGTCGGAACCGCGATGGCCAGCGTCGTCACGGCGAAGAAGAAGCCGAACAGCGGGTCCATGCCGCTGACATACATATGGTGGCCCCAGACCACCATGCTGAGCACGCCGATGGCTATGATCGCCCAGACCATCATCCGGTAGCCGAAAATGTTCTTGCGGGCGTGAACGCTGATGAGATCGGACACGATGCCGAACGCCGGCAGCGCCACGATATAGACCTCGGGATGGCCGAAGAACCAGAAGAGATGCTGAAACAGGATCGGGCTGCCGCCAACATATTGCTTGTGCTCGCCGAACTCGACGATCGCCGGCATGAAGAAGCTCGTCCCGAGCGTGCGATCGAGCAGAAGCATCACGCAGGCGACGAAGAGGCCCGGGAAGGCGAGCAGCGCCATCACCGCGGCGGCAAAAATTCCCCAGACGGTGAGCGGCATGCGCATCAGCGTCATGCCGCGCGTGCGCGCCTGCAGCACCGTCACGACATAGTTGAGGCCACCCATCGTGAAGCCGACGATGAACAGAATGAGCGAAGCGAGCATCATGACGATGCCGTACTCGTAGCCCGGCGTGCCGGTGAGGATCGATTGCGGCGGATAGAGCGTCCACCCCGCTCCGGAGGGACCGCCCGGCACGAAATAGCTGGCCGCCAGCACCAGTGTCGCGAGCAGATAGACCCAGTAGCTGAGCATGTTGACGAAGGGAAACACCATGTCCCTCGCGCCCACCATCAATGGAATGAGGTAATTGCCGAAGCCTCCCAGGAAAATGGCCGTCAGCATGTACACGACCATGATCATGCCATGCATGGTCACGGCCTGGTAATAGACCTTGGCGTCGATGAACGGCACGGCGCCGGGAAAGGCGAGCTGAATGCGAATGAGCCAGGAGAGCGCCAGCGCGAGCAGGCCGATCGCAATGGCGGTGCTGGCATATTGAATGGCGATGACCTTCGCGTCCTGAGAGAAAACAAATTTTGTTATGAAACTATGCGCATGAAATAGCTCCATCTCTGGAACTTCCGCGGGCAGCGCCGCGTCCTCGGGTCGTCCCGTCAGGTCGGTCATCGGCTCGTGTCTCCTCCCGCCCATTCGACGCGCCATGCGCTGGCGATTATTCGTTCGAAGCGCTTTTCTCCCCGCCCTTCTCCGACTTGCGCGACTGCTCGAAGGTCTGCTGCGCCGCAAGCCATCTGGAGTAATCGGCTTCCTCCTCGACGATCAGCATTCCGCGCATTTGTGGATGTCCGATGCCGCAATAGGCGGCGCAGAGAATCTCATATTGGCCGATCTTGGTCGGCGTAAACCAGAGATAGCTGACGAGCCCAGGCACGAGATCCATTTTCGCTCGGATCTGCGGCACGTAGAAATCATGCAGAACGTCCAGAGAGCGCAGCAGTATTTTCACCGGCTTTCCCACCGGCAGATGCAATTCGCCATTGGCGACGATGAGATCGTCCTGGCCCTTGGGATCGGACGGACTGACGCCCAGCGAATTGCCGCCGTCGACGAAGCGAACGTCGCTCGTGCCGAGCTTATTGTCGACCCCGGGCAGGCGGAAGCTCCAGCTCCACTGAACCCCGACCGCCTCGACCACCGTCGCACCCTCGGGCACGGTGATAAATTGACCCCAGACGAGCAGCCCGGGCGCGAGAAGAATGACGACGCCGATCGTCGTCACGACCGCGAGCCATGCCTCCAGTTTCCGATTTTCCGGCTCATAGGCTGCGCGTCGCCCCGGCTCATGACGGAAGCGATAGAGACAATAGGCCATGAACAGCACGACTGCGATGAAGCCAGCGCTCGTGATCCAAAAGGTCAGCGCCACCGTGTCGTCGATGAAGCCCCAATTCGACGCGATCGGCGTCGCACGCCAAGGGCTCAGGAAATGGAACGCGAGCGACGCGGCCACGACGAGAACCATGACGAGTGCGACGAGCATGGCCGCCAATCCCGTAACATGAGCTTGCCGAGACCGTGGCCGATCTCGCGATTTTGTGCAGTGTAGACCAAAAATGGCGCGCGCGTCAAAAGGCCCCTGGAGGCGTTGCACTCCCCGCTGAGGGGGGACCAGAAAAAACTTATCGGACCACCATCACCGAGCACATTGCATGTCTCACGACTGCGCTTGCGTTCGAACCAATGAGAAAGCGGTCCATGCCGGGACTATGAGAACCAATGATTATCACATCCACGGCCCAAACTTGGGCCTCAGCGAGAATGTTCTGGTAGACAGGACCAAATCGTATGGCGGTGGAGATATGCTCTGGCGGGCGTCTGCATTCGGCGGCAATCTTTGCAATTTCACTTTCGAGCCCGAGCTGAATGGCTTCGTCGAAGTTGGCGGGCAAATAGTCGATGATAGAGATCGGAACAAGAGACTGGACATTGACGAGTCGAATGTCGCTGTCGAATTTATTCGCAAGCTCTTCGGCAACGCCCATGGCATGTGCTGTGAGCGCTTGTTCCGTCAGGTCGATCGCGACGAGAATTCTCTTGAACATGGCCCGCCTCCAACCGACGCCTCACTGAGGGGTATCTGTGGCGTTACATGCGCTCCGCAATGGCGGAACGCCCCGGCCTGACTATTTGCGCCACTATGCATCGCCGATTTCCCGATACGCCAGGGGGCGCCGCTCGGATGTGTCGGAGGGCTAGAGCAGAGTCCGACAAGCTGCATCGTAGCCGGGCGCCGCTTCGCCGATGGCCGCCTGAAGCGCGTCTTGCCTTTGACTTCGCTTGGCTCGGCATGACTAAGATGGGGCAAGGGCGTACGGTCGAAGGCACGCTGACCCGCTACAATCGAAAATCTGTGACCGTCATTGGAGCCGATGGACGGCACTGGAATGTCGCGCCGGGTTTCTTACGAAAAGCTGATCAAGCTACGCCGAGCATCGTACTTCCTAAACGATAACCATCAGGAGATGGTGTACGCGTATCCATGCACCAAAGCCATGGGCCGCGTCGAGGCAATTTTCGCCGCGCGCGATCCCGTGCCGCGCGAGAGGCTTGCCACGCTCGTCGGGAAAGCCTGCAACCTCGACGCGCTGATCGAGGATATCTCCGCCGAGCTGCGGACGCGGCCGTATTCGCTCGTTTTCGTCGCCGGCGGCTGGCAGATGCGCACGCGGCCCCATTTCGCCACGGCGATCCGTATGGCCCTCCCAGGCGCGCTTCGCGCGGCCGGCGCGCCGGAACTGACGCCGACCGAAATGGCGGCGCTCGCAGCGATCGCCTATCTGCAGCCCGCGACGCGCGCGGAGATTTCGCGAATGGCCGGAAAGGAGGTGAGCCGCGACCTGACCTCGACCGGTTGGAGGAAGAAGGGCTGCTGCGGCCGGCGCCGCGAGAGGATGAATTCGACGCCGCGCTCGGGTTCGGCGAGGACCCGGATCTCGAAGACGGCGGTCGAGATGAGCGCTGGCCGGGGTGAAGTCCGTGCGCGACAGGCGCGGTCGGCCTACTCGCCGCGGGCTGCAAAAGCACGGAGAAAGCCTTTCGCAAACATGAGCTGCTCGCAGCAAACGCGCTCTTAAGCTGTCCGTTGAGACGAGGATGGAATTGCATTTTGGCGGCGCCATTTAACCTGCAACACTCTAAAAAGTCGGAGGCCTCTATGCCTGGAGCTGAACGAGCCCGCGCCGTGGGTTTCAATCACGTCGCGCTGGAAGTGGGCGACATCAAAGAAGCGCTGTCATTCTATGCACGGATATTGGAGTTCGAGCTTCGCGGCAAAAGCGAGGATATGGCCTTCATCGATCTGGGCGACCAATTCCTCGCTCTTCAAAAAGGTCGCCGCCAGCCAAGAGACGACACTCGCCACCTTGGGCTCGTGGTCGACGACAAGGACGCCGTCCGCCGAGCGCTGGCCGAAGCTGGAATCGAAGTTCTGCCCGGGCCTTTCCTCGATTTTTACGACCCGTGGGGCAATCGCATCGAGGTCGTCGGTTACGAAAATGTTCAGTTCTCCAAGGCACCCAACGTGCTGCGTGGCATGGGGCTGATGCACCTTTCCAAAAACGCGCAAGCCCTCGAGGAGCTTTCTGGTAAGGGAATGTCGCCGCCCTAAATCTCGCCAACAGCGGACGGAACGGGAGCTTACGTCTATTTGACGCAACCGCGAGGATCACGGCGCCGGGCACACGGCCGATCGCGCCGATGACAACTGCCGAGATCGAGGCATTGCGGCAATCCTGCACGAACGGAGGCGCCAGATCGATTGCTTCGCGAGGATTTGGGGTTTGAAGCCGTCGGAGTGATGCGAACGACAAGCGCAGGAAAGGCGACGCACCGAAGCTTTTCGAGGCGCCTCTCCCTCACTGCGTATCCGAAGCCGATCCGTTCGCGTCGCCGGCTCGACCGTCTAGCTCTATTCCTTTGATGACCGAGCGCACGGCAGAGACAAAGACATTCCGGGAGGTCTCGTCATTGCGGAAGCTGTTTCCCGACGACCTGGGCAGCTCGAGTTGAACGCCTGCCCGCAACGAACCCCTGTTGCAGATGTTGTTGGGAAGTCTCCCTTGCTCTGGCCGGGCATGGCGTTATCACGGCGCAGGGCGTTGCCAACGTCACGGCGCTTGCCGACGTCGTCGAAGACGAGGCGAACGGTCTCGATGTTGTGGTGGTCGAGACGGCGCGGCTTTACCTCGAACAGATCTATCTCCTGTCGGCCAGGATCGAGACCGGCTCTGCTTCACTCTCGGTGCGAACAAGAATCTGCAGAGGGACATCCGTGCGCGAAGGAGTTCGATGCTCGTGCGTCCGTACATAGAGCGCTTGAGCGTTTTCAACCGAGTGATCTGCCCTTCCGTCTGTCGCTCCATGGCCCCATCACGGCATTTTGCACGGCGTCGATGTCTTGTCGCAGGGTCTTCGCAAAACGCCGTAGGGCATAAACGCTACAAGAAGTCGCGTCCTACGAAGCAAGCCGCGAAATCGCATCGCGGACTGGCGCATCACCGCAAAGTCCATCGAGTCCGTGGTTAGCGTATCGACAATGCAGATTTGCCGCGGCGTTTCAATTGCCCACGTGGCTTGACGCAATCCGATTGGTCAGCATGATGCGCTCGCGGACAAGTTCCTCGCGTTCTCTCGATGGTCGGCGCGAGTCCTATTCAGCTTCCTCGGGAATCGTCACCATCGAGCAAACGCGCGGCTCGCCTCGTAGCCAGCAAGTAGCGTTCGAAGCAGAAGATTGGTGTCGATCTTGTCTGATTTCCCTCTCCGCTTGCATCGTTCAACGGGAACGCTCGACGGTTGGATGACATGGACCTCGACGTCACGGGCCATCAGCCCGCGCCCCAGCCAGAAGCCGCCATACCCAGGCTCATAAACCACGACCACGCGATCGACATCTTTTCCGAACGCTGCGGCACGGCGGTGCCGTCGCGGGAGTGGTGGGAATTGGGTTGGCGTAGTCTCCGGGGTGCCGAATGCAACTGATTCCAGCGTTGGAGCGCTGGAAGGAGACCACGCCATGACGAAGGATAGCCGCCGAGGAGCTGGCGGGCACGACGCGTGGAATCCGCACGCTGCTGCCCGATGCGAATGAGGCGCTGCTCGCCGAGGCGGCGGAGAAATTCGCGGTCGATATGCGCGAGCGCGGCGACGCCGGCTTCGTCACTTTCGCCGCGCCGGCCGACGCCGCGCCGCAATTCGCTGGCTCATCGCCAAAGGCGCTCGCACGGCGACGAGCGCCAAGCTCGATTACATGTTCAGCGCGGAGAATTCGCTGGGGAGCCGGCTGCTGAAGCGGCTCTGAAACGACTGTCGCCGGCCGCGGCCGACGACAGTTTTTATGCGTATTCAGAAAGACCGATCAGCGCCTGGTGCCGGACGTCCCGCTCGTTCCGGAGCTTTCACCCTTGGAGCCGCTCGCGCCCGCTTTGGACGTCGCTTTCGAACCGCCGGTGCCGGATTGCCCGCCGATCGCGCCGCCTTTCATCTGCTGATCCGCGCTAGACGAGCCCGGACTGACCGAACGGCGCTCGTAAGAGGTTCCGCCGCGCTGCTGGCTCGCGCCCGCTCCGGACTTCACGCTCGATCCGCTCACGCCGGATGGCCCACGAATCGCGCCGCCTCGCATGTGCTGATGCGTTGCGCCCGGATTGACGGAACGGCGCTCGAAAGACGTTCCCCGGTCTTGGCCCCGAACGCCATTTCCGATTATTTTGCCGGAATAGCCGCTTCGTCCGGTCGTCTCTCGCTGCATGCGCTGCGAATAGGCGCCTCCGCCGCGAATGCCGTGGCGCTGCTCGTAAGCGTAGCCGGGCGAACCGCGATACCCGCCGCGGCGGCCATAGCTTCTCCGCTCATAGGTCTCGCTGTATCGGCCTGGAGCGGCCCCCGCATAAGCCCCGTAGCCTTTGGAGCCATAGACGCGGCCGCCGCGATAGGCGCCGCCGCGGCTGTAAGTTCTCTGCTCATATGTCTGGCCGTATCGTCCCGGAGCAGCGCCCGCATAGACGCCATAACGGCCCCTCGAGGAATATTTCGGACAGATGCATCTCTCGCCCTGTCGGACGCCCCTGTAAGCGATGTCGGCGACCGGAGCTGCGAGCGAGGTCCCGAGCCGAGCCGCCGGCATGGCGCTCGCCGTATCGGCGACCACCGTCAAGCCCAGCGCCGCCGCGCCGAACGCGAACATCTTCAGCAGATTCATCGTCGTCTCCCTGAACCGCGAGCGCACGCCTCACGCGCTGCCGAAGCGCCTCCAGCCGACGAGACTTTGAACGTGCCCGCGCATGGAAGGTTCCGAACAGCGCCGCCGCGTCTAGTGATGTGATCGCGCCCGCACGAGCTTTGCAAAAACATGCGAGCGCCGCGACGATCCGTCAGCTTCCCTTCGCGCGCGGCGTGCGAGCTCGGCGGCGAAAGCGAGCGCCTTGGGCGCTGCGAGCGCGACGGCGCCGGCGAACGCCTCTCCCCAACCGGGATCGCGGGGCCGCCGCCGCCGCCCCTGCGAACCCCGCCGCAGCGCCGGATCGACGGCGCCGATGACGGCGAGCGGTAGCGGCGCGTTCCAGTTCAGCCGCTCGGCGAGAACGAGATCGGCTGCCCACAGCGTGAGGAGATCGCCGCCGCCGCGTCCGCCGGGCGCCGCCGTCGCGATACGTTCGGCGGTCTGCGCGGCGGCGGCGGCGAGCGTCGGCCGTCCAGCGCGGGACAGCGCGCCGAATCGCGCCACAGCGCGAGCAAGCGTCCGCCCGGCGTCGTCGCATCGGCGCCGGGCGCGGCGAGGCAGAGCGCGTCGCGCAGCGCCGCCTCGTCCTTCGCGCAATCCGGCGATCGTCGCGGCGGCGGCCGCGGCGCGCAGGGCCAGCCGCCGGCGCCACGCGCTCGCGAGGACGGCGCGGTCCGCAGGACTTGGCCGACGAGCGCGAGGCCGACGCCGGCGGAGAATTGCGCGCCGCCCGGCGAGAGCCGCGCCCAGTCGGGAAAGGCGATGTGTGTCAATGCGTTGTACGCATCGATCGACACTGCTGCCGCGGCCCGGCGCGCCGCTCGACGCGCGGGTTTTCCCGCGACGGCGGTGATGACGGCTTCGGACTCGATCGGCGCATGGCGGAATCGTAACCGATGGCGGCGCTTAGTCACGCCATTTCGTGCATTATCCGCCGCGCCCGTCTGGCTTTCTCCGTGTCCGATAATCTTCGCCTATCGACCAAAAAGGATAGAACGGGGATGAACTAACCTTCTATATATCAAAAGCATTCTGGCTCCCGGAAGTTACCAGACGCATTCGCGCCGACTAAGACGGTCTCCAGACAACATCATCATCTAGCTCCAGGGCTACGAGAGTTGCGCCTTTTGGACACTTGAAGTCCAGTTCAACGCCGATGCCTCGCGGAGCGACGTCGCCCGGCAGGACGGCCTGCACATGAGAGTTGTCCACCCGCAAGCTCCGGATGCGCCCCCATCGCGCGCCTGTCGAGTCGACTGGAACAAACACGGGCTGGCCGACGAAGAGCCGCTGCGAGGGCTTCTCGACCACCACGACCTTCCCTTTCTGGTATGGGCCGTCGTCTTGCCGTTGCATGAGTTCGATGCGGCCAGACGATGCAACGTCATGATGAGCCTCCAGATAGCTCGCGACGGCGATCGCGAAAATCGACCGCGCGAAGGCTTGGATGAATGCGACGGCATCGCGCATCTCTTCCACGCCAAGTAGGTCGGTCGGATTGCCTCCTCCGTGTGCGATTTGGTTTCGGCGCTCGACGAGATCCTTGATGCGTTCCTCGACGAGCGTCTTAGGCACGCCGTCTTTGGGATTAACCTCCGACTGCTTCGCTTCGCGGTACCATTCCAGGAGAGCATCTGCTCGGCGAACGCGCTCGCAGACCCGCTCAATGCCGACGGCCGCGAACAGCTTATCGATCTCGCTGACACGCAGGTTCACGTCGTGCGCTATTACCGCTGTCTTGTTCAGCGTGTATGGCGTGACGCCTTTCAGGCACTCGAACAGGTTCTTCACCACCTCGAGTTCCGTCAAGCCGACATAGCGCCCCTCCCCGATGCGCCCTCGGGACAGCATCTCGGCCGTCCGCAAGAGGTGTTGCGTTTTGAGCTTACCCGGTAAGTCCACATAATGAAGGCGGCGCGACTCAAGTTGCGCGTAGGAGGCGATGAGATCCTCGATGAACTTCTCGAAAGAGGAGTATAGCGCGACGGCGAATGCGGCGTAGTCGAATCGCCGACGGACAAGCACGTACTGCCGCACGAGCGAGTCCTGGTGTTGAGCGAGCACCGCGTTGACCGGGGCGATCGACGCCACCAGAGCCCCCAGTTCGTCCAACTCCTTCGTAAATACATCCAACGTAGAACGCACAGGCAGGCTCCGTCGCGATCACTGCTTCTTAATCTTGGCGATCGCACTGGCGAAGGCCTCGCTTACGCAACGGTTCCGGTCCTGGGTGTCCTTGTAGTTTGTACGACGCCCGGAAAAGAGCGCGTGGTTCGCTTCATACATCGCCTTGAGCTCCGCGCGCAGCACGGCCTTATTCGCGACGAGCTGGGTCCGGTGAGGGAGCACGTCGGGGCTGTTCGCGGCGAACATGAGCGGGTCATAAACGATCTTAGTCGGTCGCCGCTTTGATGGATCAAGCACAGTGAACGCGTCGCCCGCTAGCACGTCCCAAAAGAAGTCGACGGTCGCCTCGAACATCGAGCGGTAACTCACGAGGCCTTCCTCCGGGAACTTATTCCCAGCCATGATGAACCGGTCGAGGAACTCGGAGATCTTGTTCAGCCCCGCCTTGAACTCGCCGATGTTCCGGTATGCGAAGAAACGCAATACGAGCTCAACGTCCTCCATCTTCTCGAACATGCGCATGCCCGCCGTGGTAGAATCGTCGATGGGCTCATCCATCTCTTCGTCGGCGTTCTTCTCCTCAGGCTTGGGATCGGACGGGATGCCCCACATACGGCGGAACCTCTCGTTCTCAGAAAGCTCGAGACACAGCCTATTCAATGGGCCGTCGTAGACGGCGTTGCGCGTCTCCTGGCTCTCGAGCTTCACGCCTCCCGAGTTGAGGCGTTCGAAGACCATTTTCTTCAGCATCGCGGCCTGCTCCTCGCTGACCGCTGTTTCCTTGAGGAGGATTATCGAAGAGATGTAGCGGCGATCGATGCCGTCTCGAATCTTTGCCGGAAGCTGCGAATACGTCCGACCATCGAGGTCCGGCCAGTACTGCAGGCCGACGAGCTCGAACTTATCGGCGTAAAAGTCGCTCAGGGCGGTCAGGCGCTGTCTACCGTCCATCACCTCGTAGCGAGCTAGGTCACGCTCGTAGAGGAAGACTGGGGGCACCGGCACGTTCATCAAGAATGACTCGATGAGCCTCGACTTCCTCTCGACACTCCAGCGGTGGCGACGCTGGTATTCGGGATCGAGCTTGTACCGGGTCTCCTTCCTGCCGCCGTCGCCCTCTATCTCCTCCCTCAGCATCCCTAGGATTCCAGCGAGCGGGTACCGCGCCTGCTCGGTAACGATGCGGATTTCACCTTTCGCGTAGCGGCTGTTCAGCTCCTCATCCGTAGCCTTTGGCTTACTGGTGCCGTCATCGAACGAGACCTTCTCGAACTCAAGGAGATGGCTCCCCTCCGCTTGTTGCGTCCTCCCGCCCGCTGCCGGCTTCTTCTTGCTTCCCCTTGTCATTGGTGCGCCCCGTCAGCATGGTGGCAGAAGACATCATATTCGGTGATGGCATTCTTCGGTTCTGCCTGGAACTGACGCACCTGTCGGCGCCCGCGGTCCGAGTCGGGCACTGCCCTAGCGGTCGCCACCTTCCAGCCGGAGTCGACCAGTGATTCCTTCAGCACGTCCATTGGCTCTGCATCGCGATCATGGATCCCGCCGTAGCGGATGATGAGGCGCGCGCCCTCCATCGTGTGTGAGGCCACATTCTTCCAAACGTGGCCCATCTCGGCAGCAAAGTGGTCCGCGCCCGAGTGCTCTAGCTGCCCCTCGTGCTGTCGATAATCGACGTAATCTGGGCCACCGAGAAACCAGAGCCGGAGCCACTGGTCCGGAAGATAGGTACGCATGCCGAAGTATGGAGGAGATGTAACGACGAAGCGCGCCTTCGGAAGGTCGTGAAATGTGCCCGCTTTTCGGCTGTCACCGAGTCGCACTAAGCCCTCGACCTCCGGCGGCGTCTCAGCGAGGTAGCGTTCCGCCCGCGTCCGGATGATCGATAGCACGTTGACCTCGTCGGGACGCATCCCGCGTTGGGTCCAGAACCTCGCTGCGTATTTCGGCTTCGGTGCGAATGTCCTCGGCGACTGATTTGAGAAGTACGACGGCGCTCCCTTCGGTCGTGGGCCGTGAAGTGCGCCGAGGATGATTGCGCGCAGCAGTATGCGTGCCGGAGACGAACACTCCGCGAGTAGTGCCTCGCGGAGCTGACAGAGTTGGACGAGGGTGTTCTCATGATATGCGAGCTTCCAGAACTCGCCCGTCGGCACCGACACCGGTTCCGTCGCGGTATCGAGAATCGAGCACGCGCTCGCCACAACTTGACCAGGCCCGGCTGTGGCGAGCTTCGCCTTAGCGAGGGCTGCAGCCACCGGGCTGCTGTCGACTCCCACGGAGGGCATTTCGAGCAACCGAGCCGCGAAATTCGTGGTGCCACGCCCACAAAACGGATCGATCACCCAATCGCCGCGCTTGCCGTGCTTCTTCAACACGCGCAACGGGAAATCGAGTGGATACATCGTGTAGTATGGGCAGACTGCGTTCAGAGCGTCATTGCTCATGGATGGCTCCGACGCTTAGGCAAATGGGTAGCGTCCCCGTCTGCAGGGACACGCTGAAATAGCGGCGGGCGTTCGTTGTTGCGGTCATATGAACGATTGGCTCAAGCTAACCCGGATTCTCACCAGCCCCGGTGCATCAGGGAGTTCCCTGTTGAAGATTCGCAGTTTCAACGATCTGCATGTAGCCGAGGCGGGCGGCCTCGTCGAGTAGTAGTAAGAGCGTTCGACTCGACTCCTATGGGGCGAGCGACCGCGAGACGCGGTTGGCTCGATTTGTCGTTCTTGTGTATCAGCGAAGGGTTTCGATGCCGACCGGTGTCCTAATCTGTTGAACTCTCATATGACAGCCCACCCACCCCCAAGATCGCCTTCACCCGGTCAGTGCCCATCCCGGTTAAAGATCGGTGATGCGACGGCGCGCGAGCAGAGCGGCATGCCTCCTCAAGTTGGTGCGTCGGAGTATGGGCATCCGTCTCCGCGTCATGAAGGACGAGGTCCTCAAGGTGCACGAATTCGCCCGCGCGCCACAAGGCGGCGCAGGCGTCATGGAAATGCGCGCGGAGAACACTTCGGCGACGGGAATGGAGCGAACGCTCGTCGAAACGCGCGAGGGCGTCCGACGCTCTCTCGAAGGGCGCTTGCAGGCGCTCGAATGCAACGGAGGCGGGAAGAACAAATCCCATTTTAATTCCGCGTGAATTATGATCATTAGCAAGTTATCTAGAATGTCGCTTGAGTGACGTATGAGACTTTTTTCTCTTTCACTGAACGGATCGAAATGCGATGCCGCGACCGCGGAAAGCAAGGCTCGGAACGTCTCCGTAGGCGAGCTTTCGGCCCGCAAATCGACGAAAACGGCTGTTTTTTAGGCCCTTCTCCTGGTCGGCCCGATGTTGCGGCGGCGAACATAGACCGTCGGATGCGGTTTCAAACGGTCATAAAACTGCGTTCGCCGACCTGGCGGTCCGATGGACGCACATGCTTTCCCACGCTATCGTCAGTCCGCGCGACACCATCCCGCTCAGAGGAACGACGTGGCAAAACGGCCCAATTCGCCGACGGCGACCGACGCCCAAGTAGTGGCGTTGCTCGATCGTTACCAGTGTCCCGTGCCATTCCACGAAGTCCGTGCGCGGCTCCTCGGCAACATCGCCAGCCCTTCCTCGACGTCACCAATCGAGACCGTGAAGAGCCTGTGGGGTGGTGAACTGCCTCCGTTCGATTCGATCGACGAAGCGAACGAACTCATTGGCGCGCTCGTCATGGGTCTGTGGAACCGATTGACGAGGCATCAGGATCGTAGCGATCCGTTCCGGCTGATGCGAGTGCAGTCACGGGTGAACAGAGAGGAAATCATGTCGCTGGCGACCATGCGAAGGCAGGAGCTGGATGGATTCGCGGAGGGGCTGTTCGGGGGCGCCGAGGAATTGGATCTGTCGGAACGGGCCGTTGACGCGATGACGGTGCTCTCCACGCTCCGGGCGATGTTCGTGGCCATCGAAGAGGTGACGGGAGATCCTACGAAGGCGGCGAATGAGAAGGATTTTGTCGAGACCCTCGATCGAATGCGAGAGATGACGCTCACCGCCGAGAAGTCGATCCATGCCGTGGTTCTTGCTTGCAAGCGCGCCCGGGCTTCGGATTTCTCAGGGGGGCTTGCGAAGAGGTTGACGTTACACTGAGACGGCAGGCCGTGAGCGGCGGCATTGAAATCCGGATGCGAAGCGCTGGCGCACCCGCTTGTTCGTCGGTTGTTTGCGCTCCTGTAGATCTGCGCGAGCTTCGCAAGCATGCCGGGCTAACTCAGGCGGAGATAGCTCGTCTCAGGGGATGAGCCTGTCGGGCTATCCGCCGACTCGCCCGTTGCCTCATCGGCTCAAGGGCCAACCGTTGATTAACGTTCGAACCATTTCATGACTTTGGCCATTGTTGCGCGCCGTGCAGTACGCGGACCAGCTCGACGTGTGTCTCGGCGACGCGATAGACGACGATAAATGGCGTGCGTGGTACGAGCAGCTCGCGTGTGCCGCTCAGGCGGCCGGGCCGCCCGGAATTCGGAAACTTTCGTAAGCGTTCGACTTGAGACTCGATTTCATCCCACATCGCGAGCGCGGCTCTCGGCTTGTCCTTCGCGATGTGTTCGACGATATGGTCGAGGTCTTCGCCGTAGCTGTCGCGGCGAAACAGGCGCACGCGCTAACCGTTGTGTTCGGCGGCGCGACGCGCAAGCTCGGCGCGTTTTTCGGCCGCTCGTTGCGCCCATGAGTCTTCGTCTAGGAGTCCGATCTTGCCGGCATCGATCCTGTCGAGAGTGTTCTGCACCTCGGTACGAAACCACATGTCGTGCTCCGCCGCCTCGCGCTGCTTGCGTAACCGTTCGGCCTGGTCGGGGCGTCGGCGTGCGCCGGGGTCTGGTTCATAGGCTTGCGCGTCCACCTCGAAACGCACGACGCCGAGTTCGTCACGCACAAAGGCTGCCGCCGTGGCGAGGTTGCGCCAGAGGCGGGGTTTGCGAGCGCGCTGGGCGGCGATGGCGCGCTCAAGGACGCCGTAGCGTACAAGGACAGCCCATCCGCCCTTCTGGCCGAGGACGGTCGCACCGCGAACGGCATGCGCCTCGACGAGGTTCTGGACGGCTTTGCCGTCGATGATGTCGGGGACGGCGGGGCGCTGCGCCACTTTTCGAGCCATGGGTTCTGAGTGTGATGGGGTGGATTATTCAATAATCACGCGCGTATGTCGAGTCGGCCCATTATGACCTGGGTGAAATGCGCTAGGTGGCATCATGCCGAACTGCCGCGCGTCGATAGTTGGGAGGACGCACGCGGCTGAGCTGAACCGTAAACACCCGTGAGACTACGGTTGAAGCGCACGATCTTTCAGAGGGCTGGGCGCGTCTCGCGGGCGGTGACGGCGATGGATTTCGAAGGAGAGCCGTTCGTCGACCTCGGCATGAATAAGGGCGTCAGGATCCTCACCCCGCGTCATCGCGTGATGGATGATATTTTCGGGCGCCCGACTTCTGTTCTGGCGCCTCCCCTCCCCTCCCCTTTCCACATCGGGAATCATCGAGGTCGTCGCGTATTAAGGTGCGGGCTGTGGGCGTTCTGCATCTCCTTGGATAGATAGGGTTCGTTCGGGACTAAGTCTCGGGCAAAACTCCTTGTTTTCATTGGCGGGGCATCGATTAGCATTCCGTTAACTCAAAATCGCTGGACGTGTTTGGAGAATCGTGGCTATGTCTGACGCTCTAGGGGCGTCAAAGCGCCCTCTGACCGTCACAGGAATGCTGGAACGTTGATGACAGCTTTGACCTCGGCCAGCGTAGCCGGCGAAGACGCAGTCGACAAGATTGTGCATCACGCCGAGATTTTATCTACACATCTCCAAGATGTGCGCGAACGCATGTACCCACCTAGTGCAGAAAAAGGCCTCCGGTACTTCATGACGAATGAGGTATCCAAACTCACATCGATCCCTGAATCCACTTTGCGAACGATGTCGATTGAGGGAAAGGGCCCCGCGCCCGCTCGTCTCGATAACAACCATCGTGCCTATACTCTCGCTCAGATCAATGAGCTGCGGCAGCTATTCGCGCACCAAAAGCCTGCAGACGCTTTGCGGTTTCTTCCCCGCCGCCGTATCGGCGATCACCTTCAAATTTTGGCTATCGCGAATTTTAAAGGAGGGAGTGCAAAGACCACAACCAGTGTGCACCTCGCTCATTACCTGGCCCTCCAAGGCTACAGGGTTCTTGCAATTGATCTCGATCCGCAGGCCTCTTTATCTGCAATGTTCGGTGCCCAGCCCGAAGTGGATGTTGGCGAAAACGAAACTGTCTATGCAGCGCTACGTTACGACGATCGACGTCGACCCCTACGCGAAATCGCTCGTAAGACCTACTTTTCCGGTATTGATCTGGTTCCTGGCAACATCGAGGTCATGGAATATGAGCATGACACGCCTCGGGTGCTAGCAGAGAAAACTGGCAACTTTGGCACAGTATTTTTTGAGCGTCTTCGCTCAGCGATCGCGGAAGTCGAAGACGATTACGACGTCGTGATCCTGGATACGCCGCCATCGCTAGGCTTTTTAACTCTGGGAGCGATTTATGCAGCGACGGGGATGATCGTAACGGTCCATCCCGCGATGTTGGACGTCGCGTCCATGAGCCAGTTCCTTCTCATGATGGGGGATCTTGCGATCGTTATTCGCGACGCAGGCGCGACCCTTCGCCAGGATTTTTTCCGTTACTTGATCACGCGTCATAATCCAAATGATCTACCGCAAACAGAAGTTGTGACGATGCTTCGGCATCTCTTTGGCAGCGACGTGCTTGTTCCGACAGCGATTGAAAGCACAGCGGTCGAGGCTGCGGGACTAGCGAAGCGCAGCCTCTATGAACTGGAGCCAGGGCAGATAAGACGAGATACATTTCACCGAGCGCGCGAATCGATCGACGCGGTGAATGAGCGGATCCTTGGGCTGATCACGGAGAGCTGGGGACGAGCGGCATGACCAAGCGCGAACCACGAAAATCTATCATCGCAAATTTCGGCTCCCTCTTAAGCGATCAGCCAGGATCATCTGCAGGCAGCACCGCGGAGTCCAGTGTCGGTGGCAGGACCGTAGCGCGAGTGGGTGCGGGTGTTATAGGCGCGACCCAAAGAACCCTCACCGACATTAGGGAGGAACGGGACCGGCTACGCGCTCAACTCGAGAGTGGCAGCGGACTGGAGGTCGATCCTGATCTAATCGAACCTTCGCCATTTCCAGACCGGCTCCCAGACGACTCTGAGGAGGACTTTGAAACGTTCAAAAGACAAATCGAGGATGAGGGTCAGAAGATTCCCATTCAAGTCCGGCGCCACCCCGGTTCCCCCGGGCGCTATCAGGTAGTCTATGGGCATAGGCGGTGGCGGGCAGCCAAAGAACTCGGCCGTCCCCTCAAATGCATGATCGTGGACTATTCGGACAGTGAACTTGTTGTTGCGCAGGGAATCGAGAATGCGGCGCGACAGGATTTGACGTGGATTGAACGAGCTCTTTTCGCTTGGCGCATGGATGCCGCTGGGATCAAGGCTAGGGATATTCGAGCTGCCCTGGGTATTGACGACCCTGAGCTTGCGCGGTTCCGCTCTGTTTGTCGGGCTATCCCGGAAGGGATTCTTGAGGCGATCGGCCGAGCTCCAAAAGTAGGACGACCTAGGTGGGTCGAGCTTGCGGCAGCTTTGACAGGGGATCCGAGCGGCTTGGCCAAAATCGAAAAAACCTTGGCAGCTGACAAGGTCCTGGGGACTCGATCTGACGACCGATTCCGAATCGTGCTTGGAGCATTGAAGGCATCGTCAGCCGAACAAGGACGGGATATTCAATTACTCGCAAAGTCTGGGAGGGCCATCGGCAAGGCGACGTTCAAAGGTGGAGACATCAGATTTAGCCTTGCTCGCGAACATTCTGAGGCGTTCTCAGAGTTTCTGAGAGGAGAAATTCCAAACATCGTGGAACGATTTCTCGCGAGAGAAGAGGAGGCCTGAAAGCGGCCCATGCATGAGAAATGCCCGATGGAGTCGGGCCAATTTGAACGCAATTTAGAGGAAGCAACTTAGACGCAAAAGAAAAAGGCCCCCGAAACCAAGTCCCGGAAGCCCTTCTCGTTCTGTAGCAAGCCGAGATTCTCACTTCCGCGAATCACTGTCAAGCGTCTCGTGAGAGACTGACGTCGTTTCGGCGAGCGGATTTCTTTTGCCTGAGCGAGGCAAAGGATCATGCAGACACGTCCAACGACGCCCTTCGGGCGGCGGCCGCTGTCGCTCGCCATGGTGGCGAGCCAGACCGCGACCGAATATTTCTCCGCAAGGCCGGGCGCATCCGATACTGTCGTCCACAAATGGCGATTGTTTCGCGCGCTCACCGAAGCCAAAGAGCCGCTCGGCGTCACCGACCGAGCGCTATCCGTATTGCACGCGCTGCTGAGCTTTCACCAGGAGACAGCGCTCTCTTTGCCGGAGAAACATTCGACGTCTGCCGAAGCGAGTTCCGCCAGCGGCGGCATCGTCGTGTTTCCCTCGAATAAGGAACTCTCGATCCGCGCCCATGGCATGGCGCCGGCGACGCTGCGCCGGCATCTCGCCTGCCTGGTCGACGCCGGGTTGATCATTCGCCGCGATTCTCCAAATGGCAAACGCTTCGCCCGCAAAGGGCAGGGGGGAGCCATAGAGGACGCTTTCGGCTTCGACCTCGCGCCGCTCGTCGCGCGTTCGAGCGAAATCGAGAACCTCGCCGAGGAGGTGCGGGCCGAGAACCATGCGATCGCGCTGCTGCGCGAAAAGATCACCCTCACCCGACGAGACATCGTCAAGATGATCGAGACAGGATTGGGGGAGGGTGTTTCGGGCGATTGGGACGACGCGCACCAACAGTATGCGACGCTCTCGGCGCGCTACGGGCGGGGGCTTTCGCGCGCCGATCTGGAGGCTTTGGCCCGCGAACTCGCCGCATTGGCGACGGAAATCCACAAGACGCTGGAAAGGCACATAAAAGCTCAAAATATGAGCGGCAATGAGTCTCAAACTGAGCGCCACATACAGAATCAAATCACAAACTCTTCTGATCTTGAACCTAGCCTTCAAGAAGGCAGGGTGCAGCCATCCCAGCCAAATCTCGAAGAGCCCGGGGGAGCGATCGACTGCGCCCCAGAAACATCCGCTGATCGTCCTCGAACCGTCGATCCCAAGCCGACCCTTCGAGCCTATCCGCTCGGAATGGTGCTGGAGGCCTGTCCAGACATCGCCGATTACGGCCCGAGTGGCGAAATCTCGTCATGGCGAGACCTCGCTGCTGCGGCGGCGACAGTGCGCTCGGCGCTCGGCGTTTCGCCAGACGCCTGGTCACAGGCCCTGGATGTCCTGGGCGAGCATGACGCCTCCATCGTCATCGCCGCGATCTTGCAACGCGGCGATGAGATCAAGAGCGCCGGCGGCTATCTCCGCACCCTGACCGAAAAGGCGAGGACAGGGGAGTTCTCGCTCGGACCCGTGCTGATGGCCCTGTTGCGGGGCAAGACCGCGAAGGCGGCGCGCGAACGCAAGAAAACGGGGTGACGTAGCGGTGGACTTTCGGACGAGCCTCGTCCGTTCGCTCGCTTACAGCGCTTCGGCGTCGAGCAAACGGAGCTTTTCGGCGCGATCGAGCAGGCTCTTGACGGAGGAGGGCGCCCAGCGCGTTCCGCCGCGCGGCGTGCGCTCATACATGGCCTCGAGCTGCGCGCCGATTTGCGCGAGCGTCAGATCGGGATTGGCCCGCTTGATACCGGCGACGAGCGTGACCAGGCGCTCGCTGCTGATCTTTCGGCTGGCGGCTTGATGGAGGAGGCGGGGCTCGATCAGACCCTCGGCGACGAAACATTTGACCGCGCGCTTCAGACGCTCGACGGTCCATTGGGGCAGGGGAGCGCCGCTGGAGGCGGCGCGCTTGGCGTTGAGCACGCGCACGACATCCTGCCAGCGGTGATCCGGGCGCATTTGCCGGACGACCGGCAGCCAATGTTCGGCCGTTCGATTGACGCGCTCGAAATAATTCGCCGCCTTGGCGTCGACGATGCGCTGGATGGCGTCGCGGTCGCCAGCGTGGAGTTTAGGATTGCCGCCGATGCGGCCGCGTTTTTTGGCGGCGCGCAAGCCGTCCTTGGTGCGCTCGCGGATCAAGGCGCGCTCCAGCTCGGCCACGGCGCCGAGAACCTGCAGGGCGAAACGGCCCTGTGGGGTCGTGGTGTCGATGGGATCGGCGAGCGATTTGAAATGCGCGCCCTTGGCGTCGAGCTCGGCGATCACGGCCAGGAGATGCGACAGCGAGCGGGCCAGACGGTCGAGCCGCGCGACGACCAGCACGTCGTCGCGGCGCACCCGCGCCAGCGCCTTGGCGAGTTCCGGCCGCGAAGCCTTGGCACCCGACATGTGCTCGCGGAAAATCTCGACGCAGCCGGCCGCTTTCAGCAAATCGGTCTGGGCGTCCGTGACCTGATCCTCGGTCGAGACGCGGGCGTAGCCGATCAGGGGCATGGGTCATCTCCCCAAGGCCCGCCGACTGTACATTTTCCAAGACTGGTCTTTTCGTCAGCGGCGGCCAGAAAGACCGGCATCAGAAATGAGGCGATCGACGGGATAATTTGGTTCAGCGGCTCCCGCGCCATCGCGACCTCGGTGCGCGGAAGTAAGGCTTGCCACTGCGTTTCCTGCACCGGATCCGCGGCGATGGTCTCTGAAGTCCGAATGGAATTTCGATCGGCGGCGTTGTTCCGCGGCGCTCTGGGTTGCCGGTGCCGAGAAGATCGAGGTCGCCGGTCGCGCAATAAGGCGTCGGCCCCCACAGGCTGAAGGGGATAGCGCCTATCAGGATGAACCGCTCTCGATGCTCCGAAACGCTCAACCGATACAGGAGCTTTTCGATCGTGTAGCGGGTCAGGATCAGCTGAACATTCTCACCGGCGGCCCGCGCACGCTGGGTCAGGCGGTCTCGTAACGAGGCCGGGAGATTTTCGAGCGGCTCTCGTGTCACGAAAGCGCCGCCAGATAGGGTCGCATGACATTCTGGACGCGATCGATGGCGGCATAACGCCAGATTTCGTCGCGCGTGGCCCGCTTTTTCGTCAGGCAATCCCGTAGCGCCTCGATAGCCACGTCGAGGCCGATTTTGCCGCGATATTTGAAACAGTCGGCCACTGTTTTCGCTGGCGATGTAATGGGGACGACCACCCGATCGACAAGCTGCTGCTCGACTCCGGCTTTCAGCGCCTCACCGCTGGCGCGAAGAATCTTCAGTGTGACCGGCGGTCGCCTCGGCGCCCATGCCTTTGAGGGCAGGAGCATCCAGACCTGGGACGGAAGCTGGGTCGTCAGTTCATGATACTGGAGGGCCGACAGCAGTCCGATGACCCCGGAAGGAACGGATTTGGCGGCCTCGGCGAGACTATGGTGTGCGCTGATTTGGCTGTTGGCGAGTGCGTAGAGTCCCCGTCCGGGTTGCGTCAGCAGTCCCTCGTCTCGGAGGCGTTGAAGGTAGATGCGCGGGACTCCTGCTGCTTCGAAATCCCGCGAACGAGCAATCCCACGGTCGCGAGCGACGGCGAGAACGAGTTCCCTGAGGTTTTTGGCCTGGATCGCGGGCATTAGTTGCATTTGTCAGGTTGATATCACGAAACACCTAGAGTTTGCAACATATGTTGCAGAATTGGATGACATTACAAATCGGTCGTTTGAAAACGCAGCCGAAGGACGAAGTTCGCCGACCCCTACCCAGGGGAAAGCAGGGAGAAGGGCTGGAAAAACACGCCTTTTCGTCGATTTGCGGGCCGAAAGCTCGTCCTCCAGAGCCGTGACGAGGCTCGCTTTGGGCGGCCGCGGCGGCGCTTTTCGAACCGGCGGGCTGACGGGAAAAATGGATCTCCTATCAATAAAGCTAAAGTGAATATAACTTGATAATAGTCTCGATATGCACGGAATTAGAGTGAGGTTAGATCGCCCCAGCTCGGTTTCATTCGAGCGCCTGCAAGCGCCCTTCGGGACCGTCCGACGACCGCGCGCGTTTCGACGCTTCGCTTTAGTGGGCAATGAGCCGAACTTGCGCGTCATTCGACCGGAGGAATCTCTGCCTCCCTTGCCAAAGCAGCTCGGACGGACGCTCGCGCGTCGATCCGCTGCATGTAGAGCGCAATCGCCGGCCAATGGTCGAGGTCGATCGAAAAGCCCTTCATCCAGCCGAGCACGGTGAAGAGATAGGCGTCGGCCACCGTGAAGCTGTCGCCCACAAGATAATCCCGAGATGCGAGGCCCATTTCGATGAAGTCGAGCCGCCGAAACAGCTGGTCCTGAAAGATCGCCAGCGCCTCCTCCGGCAACGCTCGATTGAACAGTGGGCTCGATCCGGCATGAACCTCGCTGGTGATGAAGTTGAGCCATTCCTGGAGCCGAACCCGCGCCAGCGTACCGGCGGCCGGAGCCAATCCCGCTTCCGGCTTCAGGTCGGCCAGAGATTGAACGATGGCCGGTCCTTCGGTCAGAACCTCGCCGGTATCGAGTTCGAGCGCCGCGACATAGCCCTTCGGATTGACGGCGAGAAAATCCTCCCCCGTGGATGTGCGCTTCGTCCGATTGTTGACGCGTATGAGTTCGTAGGGCAGTCCGAGCTCCTGAAGCACGATGTGCGGCGAAAGCGAACAGGTGTCGGACGCGAAATAGAGCTTCATCGTTGGGGCCTCGCTGAGGGGGAAAATCGCCACCCACACTGGCAGGTCCCAGGGCATAATAAAAATTACTCGAATATTTTTCTAGTATAAGTGTAGCTACTATGAACCTGACCCAGCTTCAGAGCCTGATCGCCGTCGCCGAGTCCGGCAGCTTCACAGCAGCTGCGGATAAGCTCGGCGTCACCCAATCGGGGATGAGCCAAGCCCTGGCCGCACTCGAAGAGAGCCTGGGAGTTAAGCTGCTCATCCGGCAGCCACGGGGTGTCGAGTTGACCGCCTTCGGAGAGCGCGCGCTCGACCATGCGCGTGCGGCCCTTTCGCATCTGGAGGCGATCGAAAGGGAGGCAATGGCGCTGATCGGCGAGGAGACTGGCGCCATCCGTCTGGCGGGGTTTCCAAGCGTCTTCGCCACCGTCTTGCCGCCCTTGCTTCGGCGTTTTCGCACGCTCCATCCGGGCATCGACCTGGTGCCGCTCGAAACCGATGACATGGAAGTGGAGACTTGGCTCACGGCGGGATCGATCGACCTCGGCGTCGTTCTCAACCCATCTCCGGCCAGAAACGCTGTTCCGCTCGGACGGGACGCCTGGGTGCCGATCCTGCCGGCGGGGCATCCCCTGTCACGGCGTAATTCGGTTTCATTGGCCGAACTGGCAGCCGCGTCCTTCGTTCTCGCCACCGGTGGGTGCCATACGAACGCCCGCTCGCTTGCCGACGCGGCCGGCTTGACGCTCCAGAACGTTGAGATCGAGGTGCGCGACTGGTCGAGCGCGATTGCCCTGGTTCGGGAGGGCGCGGGTGTCAGCCTCGTGCCGGAATCCACCCTGCCGGAACAGCAACGCGGCTTCAGGGTTTCGAAACTCGCTTCACCGTTGCATCGCGAGTTCGGACTCGTCGCCTCGCCAGTGTGGCCGCCCTCGCGGGCCGGAAGTCTGTTCGTCGAGATGGTGCGTCGCTCGACTGCGCCGACCCTGGGATAGCGCAGGACGCAAGGACCCGGCGCCCTGACAAGCTCCAACCTCATGACGCGCCATCGACATCTCTCCTCCTTTCGCGCGAGGATTCAAGTGCGCCGCGTGGCCAACCGACCCGCGAGGAAAATTCGCGACGGAGCCGTTTTGGCTCTCTACAACAGCCGTCCGTCACCTCGCCGCTCAGCGGGTTAGCGGTCCAGAGCGCGCGATGATCGACGAAGGCCTAGGTTTTCAGCTCGCGCCCTGGCAGCTCCTACGGCTTCGCTGCGCCAGAGCGTAGCGATTCAGGCGACGGCGCTGGTGGCGCTTATCTCGGCGGTCGCCGCCGTCACGCGGCGTATCGACCGCCGCCACCTCCTCATCGGTTTCTCGGCTTTGTTGATCGCGTCGGATCTGCTCGTCGCGGCCGCGCCGGCAGCCGGCGGGTTCAACGGCGCTCGAAATGATGGCCATCAAACGCCCTTCGTCCCCCGACGCAAAGGATTGACGCCCATGTCCCGCAATCTCGTCATGGTGCTGCTCGTCGCCGCCGCGGTCGCGGCATTCATGAGCAAGGATGCTTCCCGCGTCATCCGCTCTGCCGCGAGCGCCGCCTATGTGGCGAAAACAGTCGCGCACTGGCGCTGATCCGATCCGCCAAGCGAGCCGGCGGCAAGAGTCGGCGATGTCGACGATCTGGAAACATGTCAACGCCTATCTGACGCGTTGGCTGATGCGCAAATACAAAAGCCTCGCTCGACATAAGATGCGAGCGAGGCGCGCCCTCGGGCGATTGGCGCAACAGTTCCCGCGCGCCTTCGTCCATTGGAGATTTGGATTTGTTCCAGCGGCCGGATGATGGGAGCCGGATGATTCGAGAGGATCATGTCCGGTTCTGCGAGGGGCCGAGGGTGGAACTCCCTCGGCCTACTCACCCTTATGTCTCGACTTGGCAAGGCTTCGTCTATGTGGCTTTCGTGATCGACGCCTTCGCTCGGCGGATCGTCGGCTGGCGCGCCTCGCGCACAGCGCATGCGGGCTTCGTGCTCGACGCGCTCGAGCAGGCGCTGCATGATCGTCGGACGGTTCACGGCGGCGGCCTCGTCCATCATAGCGACCGCGGCGTTCAATACGTCTCTATAAAATACACGGAACGCCTCGCCGAGGCTGGCGTCGAGCCATCGGTCGGCAGCGTCGGCGACAGCTACGACAACGCGCTCGCCGAGACGATTAACGGGCTCTACAAGGCCGAACTGATCTGGCGAAAGGGGCCGTGGCGAAACTTCGAGGCGGTCGAGTTCGCCACGCTCGAATGGGTCGACTGGTTCAACAACCGCAGACTGCTCAAGCAGATCGGAAACACTCCGCCGGTAGAAGCCGAAGCGCGCGCTACTATGCGCAACTCGCGGAGCCCGCCATCGCGGCGTGACTCAGACGAAATGGCCTCCGGCGATCCGGGCGCGGTTCAGTCGCATCTCGCCCGCGCCCTGTTCCTGCCGGGCCTGCCTGGCGCCGTGAAACGAAGGCCCCTGTCCCGCTCGGGGCGGGCAGGGGTTTCGATCTCGGCGTCGCGCCGAGCCGGGCGGCGTCAATGCTTCCGGTGCGAGCCGCCGCTGCTCTTGCCGCCCTTGTGACCGGCTTCCGAGGCGAGGCCCTTGTCCTTGGAGAAGCTGCGCTCCTCCGCCGGGACGTTCTCGCCGCCTTTGCGGCCGGCCTCCGAGGCGAGGCCCTTGTCCTTCGAGAAGCTTCGCTCTTCGGCGGGCACGCTCTCGCCGCCCTTGCGGCCGGCTTCCGCGGCGAGCGCGTGATCCTTGGAGAAGCTGCGCTCTTCGGCCGGCACATTGTGGCCGCCCTTGCGTCCGGCCTTGGCCGCCAGCTCTCTGTCCTTGGAGAAGCTGCGCTCCTCGGGCGGCACGCTCTGACCACCCTTGCGCGCGATCTCCTGCTGTTTGGCTTCGTCCATGGAGGCGAAGCCTCGCTTGGACGTCTCATGCGACTCGGTTCTGGGCATGGGAGCCTCCGGTCCTACGTGTGTCCGCCAACAACAACGGCGTCGAACCAAGGTTCCATCGCATTTCGAAGAAAATTGAACCGACGCGGCGCTGTCTTCGTTCGCGGCGAAGCTCGATGCGTGGCGTGCCCGTCACCGCACGAGAAATTCCACGCGCCGGTTCTGCGCGCGGCTCGCGGGATCGTCGCCGGCGACGAGCGCCCGCTCGGTCGCCGAAGCCGGCGCTCGACAGGCGCTCGGTCGCGACGCCTCGACGAGAACCTTGTCCGCTCGTCTCTGACGCCGGCGCAAGAAGCGTCGGCGATCTTCCGGCGCAAGCAGATATATGAGGAGCTGCACCCGGATCCTTGGCGATATAGGCGAGATCGTCGGGGACCAGCAATTGATATTTGTCGAGCTTGTCAATCGCGGCTTCGAGAGTGAGGTCGCGTCGCGCGACTTGCAGTCTCTGGACGAGATCCTCGTTCTCGCGACGAGAACGCGCCAGCCGTTCTCGATGAGCGCCAGGCCGAGCGCCGCCGCCAAGGGCCTCGAATGGGCGTATTGCCTTCGGCTTGAGCCGCGCCGGCTCCGATCGCGTTGCTGCTGTTGTTGCGCCACACGCATTGACCGTCCTCGCACACCCACCCACCGGCGCTTCTAAGCCGGCGAGCGTCTGAAGCCGCAAAGTATCGAGTACGGCTTTCGGGTCCCCGGCGCGTCGCGCCACCCCGCCAGCGCCGGGGACGACCCCCTTCACGAAGTAGTGAATCGTCGAAGCATGCGCTTGCGTTTCGCAACGCGACGCGCGACCGAGCCCCGCGTTCCCGCGTAACTTTATCGGCGACCTGCGATCACGTCCTTCCGATGCACCGGCCTTCGATCTCCGCGCGAATCGCAAAGCTTCGTCGCGGCGCTCGCATGTTTTTGCAAAGCTCGCGCGGGCGCGATTACACCACTAGACGCGGCGGCGCTGTTCGGAACCTTCCATGCGCGGGCACGTTCAAAGTCTCGTCGGCTGGAGGCGCTTCGGCGGCGCGTGAAGCGTGCGCTCGCGGTTCAGGGAGACGAAGATGAATCTGCTGAAGATGTTCGCGTTCGGCGCGGCGGCGCTGGGCTTGACGGTGGTCGCCGATACGGCGAGCGCCATGTCGGCGGCTCGGCTCGGGACCTCGCTCGGAGCTCCGGTCGCCGACGTCGCTTACAGGGGCGTCCGACAGGGCGAGAGATGTATCTGTCCGAAATATTCCTCAAGGGGCCGTTATGGCGTCTATGCGGGCGCTGCTCCGGGACGATACGGCCAGACATATGAGCAGAGAACTTACAGCCGCGGCGGCGCCTATCGCGGCGGCCGCGTCTATGGCTCCAAAGGCTACGGGGCTTACGCGGGGGCCGCTCCAGGCCGATACAGCGAGACCTATGAGCGGAGAAGCTATGGCCGCGGCGGCGGGTATCGCGGTTCGCCCGGCTATGCTTACGAGCAGGGCCACGGCATTCGCGGCGGAGGCGCCTATTTGCAGCGCATGCAGCGAGAGACGACCGGACGAAGCGGCTATTCCGGCAAAATAATCGGAAATGGCGTTCGGGGCCAAGAGCGGGGAACGTCTTTAGAGCGCCGTTCGGTCAGTCCGGGCTCGTCTGGCGCGGATCAGCAGATGAAAGGCGGCGCGATCGGCGGGCAATCCGGCGCCGGCGGTTCGAATGCGACGTCCGGAGCGCGCGCGAGCGGCTCCAAGGGTGGAAGCTCCGGAACGAGCGGGACGTCTGGCACCAGCCGCTGATCGGTCTTTCTGAGAACGCATGAGAATTGTCGTCGGCAGCGGTCGGCGACAGTCGTTTCAGAGCCGCTTCAGCAGCCGGCTCCGCAGCGCATTCTCCGCGCTGAACACGTAATCGAGCTTGGCGCTCGTCATCGTGCGAGCGCCTTTGGCGGGCGTCATTCGTCCACATCGGCGGTCTCCGCGAGAATCAGACCGCCTCATTGCATCACAACCGATTCATCCGATTAAACGTGTCCTCGGACCGACACTAAGACGCGCATGCGGGCGTCGCCCGCTTTCGGACCGACGCCCGCATTTCCTAGAGTTTTCGGATCATTTGCATGAGTTCGCTCTCGCAGCAGCCGATCGTAATGATCTGAAACCCTGCGTCGCCAGCGCCTCGATACTCCGCATTACAGCTTTCCGTCGCTGCCGTGTTTGCGCTGCTGTTATCGATTATCCATCATCTCCTCAAGATGACGATAACTCATCTCGATGTCAGCAGTAGCGCAGGCGAAAGAACCCAAAGCGGCATTAGCGAAATAGTCAAAATTTCCTGAGGCGGAGGGTTGAAACAGCCCCACTCTTCTCTAGCTCGTCGGCGTAGGAGCCTCTTGGAGGAGGCGTCTTGGAAGCGCGGGTGCATGCGGGCGGCAGCGTCTAGCGACAGCGCAGTCGTTCGCATGCATTCGAGCGCAACTAGAAATGTTTGACCATGATCAAAGTCGAATTTGAACGACAGGTCGCGGCCTGCCTATTGGAGGTCCTTCAGCGGCGGCTCGAGCTCATCCATCATATTGAAAATCATCACCCGCAAAGGCTATCGACATCGACCCAGGAAGAGCGGTCCGCTCTTTGTCCGGCGATCGTCGCGCTCGAGCATGCGCTCAAGGGGTCAGCTCGCTCGAGAACGGCTGACGTCCCCTAACCAGAGATGCGAGCACAATTCCTGCTGATATTATTTTGATTGTTCGTATGAAACTGCGGAGAAAAAGTGTCCGAACCGCTTCGGAAAAAATCAAAGGTTGTCGGTCGCCTCACGGGGATAACGTGGGTGATGCGAACTCGAGTCGGGAGGAATTTCGGAAGCAGTCGGCGCATGTGAGTGCTCGACCCATCGCTCGCATGCCCTTACTGATGTGTGAAAGCCGTGCATGGCAAATGATCAGCGTCCCTTCGCCGTCGGGTCTCAGGATCTACCGAACGCTGCAGTCGATTTTCTCCGCATTCGTACCCAGTGCGGTTGCGACCGTCCAGCAACGGTTCGTCGCGATTCCTCGAACACGCGGGCCGCATGCTTTGGCCGCGAACGGGCGGTGGCGCAGTCGGTTTTTTTGTCGTCGGCGTATCTCTCGGCCGACGTCGACGGAGCTGTCAGACGTGCGATCATTCTACGAACTCATCGGCGATGACGGAACAGTCCTCTCCTCATTGCAAATGAGCTTTCGCGCGATCATCCTCTTTTTCTACGGACTGCTCTTGATCCGTCTGTTTGCGAGCCGCGCTTTCGGAAAGCAGAATCCGCTCGAGATCGCAGTCACGATCATTGTCGGCTCCAATCTCAGTCGGACTCTCACGGGAGACACGCCCTTCGTGCCGACTATCGTGGCGACGGCGGTCATGGTCGTTACCTTTTGGCTCGTCGAGCTGCTCGCTGCACGGTCCAGGACGGTTGGATATTTCGTCAAAGGGCGCCCGACGCAACTCATGGAGCATGGCCACGCGGATCGAGCCTCGATGAGGCGCGCGGGCGTGAGCGACGCGGATATAGACGAGGCCGCGCGCGAGTCCGGGTTGAGCGGCGCGGAGGAAGTGGACGAGGCGGCGTTGGAGCGGAGCGGGAAAATCAGCACGCGCGCAAAGGGATCGTCGCGAGAGTGAGCAGGCCGCGACGCTTCCGACGCGAACGGCCTCGACCTCGGCCGAGAAAGATTTTAGAGCATTGGACGTCCGCCCGTCACCGCGATCGTCGCGCCGGAGACATAGCTCGAAAGCGGATCGGCCAACATTACATAGGTGGTCGCGAGTTCGGCGGGCTGTCCTGGCCGCTTCATCGGTGCACGGCCGCCGAAGCCGACGACCGAGTCCTCCGGAAGCGTCGATGGGATGAGTGGCGTCCAAATCGGACCCGGCGCCACCGCATTGACGCGAATGCCCCTGTCTGCGAGCAGTTGTGCCAATCCCGCCGTGAAGTTCTGGATGGCGCCCTTGGTCGTCGCATAGGCGAGCAGAGTGGGATTAGGATCGTCGGCGTTTATGGAAGTCGTATTGATGATGGAACCGCCCGGCGGCATATGCGGCACGGCGGCTTTCGTGAGATAGAACATCGCGTGAATATTGACGCGAAAGGTCAGCTCCCACTCTTCGTCACCGATGCATTCTATGTCCTGATAGCTCGCCTGATACGCGGCGTTGTTGACGAGAATATCGATCGCGCCGAATTTGGCCGCCGCCTTCTCGACAAGTGCGCGGCAGTGGGACGCTTGTCCTATGTCGCCGGGAAACAGCACCGCCGAGCGGCCCGCCGCCTCTACCAGACGTTTCGTCTCCTCGGCGTCCTCTTGCTCGTTCAGATAGGAGATCAAGAGATCGACTCCCTCGCGGGCGAATGCGATAGCGACGGCCCTGCCGATGCCGCTGTCGCCGCCGGTGATGATCGCCTTTTTGTCCACGAGCCGCCCGGACCCCAAATAGGAGTTTTCGCCATGGTCGGGAAGCGGCGTCATCTTTTTCGTCATGCCGGGCGGCGCCTGTCGCTGCTTCGGAAAAGGTGGATGCGAATACTCAGGCATTCGTCTTCTCCACTCCGTTGGACGCCGGATGGTCGCCGGTGCAACGCTTCTCGAGATTGGAGGTTCCCGGCGGAGGAAGCCGCGGCCGCCGAGGTCTCGGACGAGTAGTTCAAAGTCGTCGACTGCGCGGCTCGCCCTATGTGCGCATTGAGGATCATTCAGTTCGATCCGCCTTGTTCTCGAGGTTTGTCATGCGCGCCTCACAAAAGCTTCGATCTGCGCTGATTTCGAAATGTCTCGTCGCAGTCTCCGTTTTGGCGGCGTTTCCCTGCATCTCCGCTCCGCGGGATCTCGTCGCGCTCTCGTCGGAACCGGCGAATTGGCCGATGGCCTCGCGGGACTATGAGAACACGCGCTTCAGCAAGCTCGATCAGATCGATAGTCGGAACGTTGGACAGTTGCGGCTCGCATGGTCCTTCTCCGTGGGCGCGAGCCGGGGCCAGGAAGCCGCGCCGCTGATTATCGACGGAGACATGTATGTGGTCGCGCCATATGACGGGCCGCATCCCAATCAGGTCTTCGCGCTCGATGCCGCAACGGCGAGCTGAAATGGTCCTACGCGCCCAAACCGAACCCCGCCGCCAAAGGCGTCGCGTGCTGCGACGTGGTTAGCCGAGGACTCGCTTATGACAATGGCAAAATATTCCTGAACACTCTCGACAACCACATGGTCGCGCTCGATGCGCACTCCGGGCGCGAGCTATGGGTAACGAAGCTTGGCGACATCAATCTCGGCGAGACCATTACCATGGCGCCGCTCGCCGTGAGGGGCAAGGTGCTCGCGGGCAATAGCGGCGGCGAGATGGGCGTGCGCGGCTGGCTCGCCGCGGTCGATCAGATCTCCGGCAAGGTCGCCTGGCGCGCCTATGCGACCGGCCCCGATGCCGATGTCCTCATCGGTCCGGATTTCCATCCTCTCTATGAGTGGATGAAGGGCGCCGATCTCGGCGTCACGACATGGCCTCCGGATCGCTGGCGAACCGGCGGCGGGACCGCCTGGGGCTGGCTGTCCTATGATACGGAGCTGCGATACGTCTATTACGGCACCGCCAATCCGGGGCCCTGGAATTCCAATCAGCGGCCCGGCGACAATCTCTGGACCAGCACGATCTTCGCACGCGACGTGGATACGGGCGCGGCGAGATGGGCCTATCAAGCAAATCCGCATGATCTCAGGGACCATGACGAGATCAACGAGAATGTGCTCGTCGATCTCCAGATGGAGGCTGGTCTCCGCAAAGTTCTGCTGCATCCCGGCCGCAACGGCTATATGTATGTCATCGACCGCAAGACCGGAGAGGTGCTGTCCGCTGACGCTTATGACAGTGTCACTGTTTATAAGGGCGTCGATCTGCAGACGGGCCGCATTCGGCCCGATCCCGCATTCGAGCCGGCGCTTGACAAGACGATCGAGAATATCTGCCCCGCGCCGCCGGGAGCTAAGGATTGGCAGCCGACCGCCTGGTCGCCCAGGACCAGGCTGCTCTATGTGCCGCATCAGCATCTCTGCGCGAATTTCAAGACCAGCGAGGTCGGCTATATCGCCGGAACGCCTTTCGTCGGCGCTACAGTCGATATGTATGCCGGGCCGGGCGGCCACCGGGGTGAGTTCATGGCCTGGGATCCAGTGAAGCGCGCCAAGGTCTGGGCAATCACCGAGCATCTGCCGGTATGGAGCGGGGCGCTGGTGACGGCTGGCGATGTCGCCTTCTATGCGACGATGGACCGAATGTTCAAAGCCGTCGACGCCCACACGGGGAAGCTGCTCTGGCAGTTTCGCGGCCCGTCCGGCTTCATCGGACAGCCTGTCACCTATCTCGGACGTGATGGCGTGCAATATATCGCCATCATCTCCGGCGTAGGCGGATGGCCGGGCGTGGTTGCGAATGGGGACGTCGATCCGCGGGTGCGTAATTCCGCGCTCGGTTTCGTCGGCGCCACGCAGGACCTGCCGCTCTACACCGTGGGCGGCAGCTCGCTGCTCGTCTTCTCGCTCGGGCCGCCGTCGACGTCACCCCAAGGCGCCGCGGAGAGTCCCTCGCCCTAGGAGGCGCGCAATGAGGTTTTGTGGCTTTTTCCGCATCGGAATCTTCGGGGCCTCGGCGCTCGTTCTCGGTCGCCTCGCGATCGGAGCGGCTCCTGCGCAGCCGGATGAATTGCGCGTTTGCGCCGATCCGAATAACCTGCCGTTCTCGGATTCGAGTGGCGAAGGTTTCGAGAACAAGCTTGCGGAGCTGGCGGCGCGCGAGCTGGGAAAGAGCCTCTCATACACATGGTGGGCGCAAAGGCGCGGATTTGTGCGCAACACACTGAACGCGCGGCTCTGCGACGTTATCATCGGCGTTCCGAAGCATTACGATCTCGTCGAGACGACGAGCGCCTATTACCGCTCGAGCTATGTTCTCGTCTCGCGGGCCGATCGGCGCTTGGAGCTATCGTCCCTGCAGGATCCGCTTCTGAGGGAACTCAAGATCGGCGTTCAGCTCATCGGCGACGACGGGATGAACACGCCGCCCGTCCATGCGCTTGGTCGGCGCGGGATCGTCGACAATGTCGTCGGATACACTGTCTATGGCGATTATGCGCAGGCGGCGCCGCCGATGCGGCTGATCGAGGCGGTCACGGCAGGCGAGATCGACATCGCCGCCGCTTGGGGCCCGCTTGCTGGCTACGCCGCCTCGCGATCGCCTGTCCCGCTTCGCATCGTCGTCATCGACGCCGGAGAAGAGCCGGCGTCTCTGCGCTTCGCATTCGAAATATCCATGGACGTGCGCAAGGGCGACCATGCGTTGAAGCGGCGCCTCGACGAAATCATCGTGAGCCGGCGCGCAGAGATTCGCGCGCTTCTGGAATCTTTTGCCGTTCCACTGCTTTTGGAAGAGAAAGGCGCCGCGCCGAGATAAAGGAAGGCGAGATGCGACCAGGATGGAGCCTTACTCGGAGCTCGATCGCCGCCGTTGCGGCGCTGCTCGCATGTGAGGCGAGCGCTCGTCCCGTCGGACATCCCACGAGTCACAAGGCCGGGCGCGCCGCAGCCAGGCCAGAGGCAATGAAGCCCGAGACGCCTCGACCGACGCCCGCTCTGCCGAGCTGCGAGGCGCAGGCGACGAGCTGTCCGCGCGATTTCGACGCGAGTCCGAGGCGCGTCTTTGACACCCCGGTTTCCGCCTTGGTCCCCGGCAACGCGTCGCCGAAGCAAAGGCTCGACAATCCGGTCGGAGGTGACCCGGAAGGCGAGCAGCGTGGGATGAGCTATTTCGTCACTTTCAACTGCGTCGGCTGTCATGCGCCCAATGCTGGCGGTGGCATGGGCCCGTCCTTGAGCGATCGGCATTTTGTCTATGGCGGCGATCCCGCCAATATTTATCTGAGCATTTATCAAGGACGGCCGAATGGAATGCCGGCTTGGGGCGTCACGCTGCCCGAGCAGATTATCTGGGACCTTACCGCTTATATCCAGTCGGTCAGCAAGGCGCCGACCAAGAGCTGGGGTGAGACCTTCTCCCGCGATACGATGAAGATCGAGCAGGTTCCGGCGGAATTTGTCCAGAGCGCGACGCCTTGGAGCCATACACAGTCATTCTCATTCGGCCAGAAGCCGCATCGATGACATTGGTGGAGGAGCGAAAGATGGATCGAGTGCTCGCGTCCACCGTATTGGGGCAGGCCGCACATGAATTATCTGGAATGCTTCGACGGCAATGCCAATGATATAGCATGGGCGGCGAGGCTGACGATGCTGGCGATCGCGCTCCTGCTCGCATCATGCGGAGAGTTCGCACGAGGCGGCGCCACGGCGAGCGTCGGCTCCGACGGCGATCCGCGCAAAGGAGCCGAGGAGATCGCGAGAATGGGCTGCGGCGCCTGCCACTCCATACCGGGCATAGCGAATGCGAAGGGCGTGGTGGGCCCTCCGCTCACCGAGATCGGTCGCCGCGCATTCATCGCCGGCCGGCTTCGCAACACACCGGAGAATTTGAAGACATTGCTGCGCGATCCGCAGAAGATTGTACCCGGAAACGCCATGCCGGACATGGGACTGAGTGAGGAGCAGTGCGCCGACATAGCGGCGTATCTCTACACCCTGCGCTGAGCGGCGGCCGGCGTCTCGGCGACGTCGCGTCGATCGAGGAGGGGCGGGTGAGCGTCGAACGTAGCTCCAAAATTGAAGCCGAGCAGATGCTGCATGCGCTCGCCGCGGAGGCGGAGAAATGCCGACGCTGTCCGCTCTACCGCGATGCGACCCGCGTCGTGATCGGAAGCGGGCCAAGCGATGCGCGCATTTTTGTAGTCGGCGAGATGCCAGGGGATCGCGAGGATTTGGGCGGCGTCCCATTCATCGGCCCCGCGGGGAAGGCGCCGGTTGGGCCTGGCGACAATCCATCCTTCTCTCCTGCTCCGCCTGAGAGACGCCGCCCGTCGTTCGGCGGAGTTCCGGGCGTTTGTTGAGGATTTGCGCGCAGCGCTTACGCTCTCGGGCTCTCGAGAAAGCGAAAGGGGATGAAAACAAGGTCCGGCGGCCCTCTCGTCCGAGATCGGGAATGTGCCGGCGAGCAAAAACGCGGAAATAGCGCAGCGTGGGCCGGAACCAGCGTCTCGATGCGACGTTTTCAGCGCGCTACCGGAGGAGAGGAGTCGATCATGGGAATGCGAGGCAGCGAACTCCAAGACGACCTCGAGAGCCTTAAGGAGGATTTGAGCGGGCTCGCGAGCCACTTGACAAAGGCTCTCGGAGAGACTGGCTCCGACGTGGGAGAAGATGTGCGCAAACGATTTCAAAAGCTCGGCGGCGATATCGATCGGGTGATATCAGACGTCGGCTCGAAGGGACAAGAGGTGGCGCGCAAAATAGCGCCCGAAAATGTCGGCGGTGCGATCGAGAACTCAGTGCGGGAATATCCCTTCGTCAGCTTGGCGATCGCGGTCGGTGTCGGCGCATTCGTCGGTAGCCAGCTTCGTCGTTGAATGAGGGCGAATTGAGGTCGATGTGCTCACGAGGCTGATAGGAGACGCACAGGAGGCGGTCGAATCCCGATTGACGAAGGCGGGGTCGGCCGTCGTCGTGGCGGCATGCGGCGGCGTGGCGATGGCGTTTTTTACCACCGCTGCCTTTGTGTGGGCGCAATCCACGATTGGGACTGTGAATGCGAGCCTTGTGCTTGGGGCCGCTTTTCTGGTGCTGGGGGGAGTGATCCATTTGCGCGCGAGACGGCGCGCGCGGCGCCTTCGAGCTGAATCTATCAGGGCTCGCGTGGCGGAATCGGCGTCCGGATCGGACGCGCTCTCGGCTCCGGCGATGATCTCGACAGGCGTCGACGTTCTACGCAAGGTTGGCGCCAGTCGTCTGATTCCCGCGTTCGTTCTCGGAGTGATCGCCGTAGCCGTGTTGCAGATGCGCGAAAGCGACGGGAAGGACAGGAGCTGATCCTTCTATTCGCCTTCCGCACGCCGCGCGGCTTCGGGCGTGATGCGCCAATTATTCGTGACGAGGCCGCGAATGAGCCCTTCGACGTAGGGCAGGAGATCGAAGACGAGCGCCGCGACGAGAAGGGTGGCGATATAGGCGGTCGGCAACGGCTCTCTTTTCCAAGCCAATTCGAAGCGCGCCGGCGCATCGCCCATGCCGACCAGCGCCGTCGCCTGCTCCCAGTGGCGCGCCGCGATCAAGAGCAGCGCCATCAACGGAATCATCTCCAGAAAGCTGTGGACATGCTGTTCCATCGGCGTGACCAGGCGCTTTGATGACGCATAGGCGACGTCCCAGAAGGCGGTGGCCTCATGCGATATGAAAGCGATCATCATGAACGCGATCACCAGCGAGTCGATCTCGAGGAACAGAGCCGCCAGCAGTGGAAGGCCGATCTCCGCGAACATGAGGAGATGGATGGCGGATTCCTTCGCTCCGGGTGTTCTCTCGATAAATGTGGCCCTGTGGCAGAGCCAATCGCCAAACCCCGCGGCGAGCCAGATTGGCATGACGAAATACATCAAAATGAGTAGCGTCGGGTCAATGTGCATGGCGAGGCCCTCCGTCACAGCAATCAGGAGATAACAAGGAATTGTTCTCGCGCTTCACCTCCTCAATTTTCTCGAGCACGGCTTCGGGCGCGACGTCGCGTTTGAACTCCTGCAGCTCACCGCGATCGATGTCATGTTCGAGACCGAGGTGATCGGCGATCGCCGACACCAATGAAACCAACCGCGTCACCTCATGCTCGGAGAGCAGGCTGATCTGAAGGTCGAGGTCGGCGCGATCGCGATCATTCTCCGTCATGCGACTCTCACTGATCATAATGAAGGTCGAGAGGAATATGGCTTCGACCGATGTCGTCGTCGCGAGCAAAATGAAATTCGGGTCGAAGGGGCGGATGAACGGCAGAGCCTCGAGGTTGATCGCAATCCAGAGGATGAGAATGATGACATGGATGTCGACGAAGGACATGCTGCCGGTGAAGCGGGTGATTAGGTCGGCCGCTGTCGCCTGAAACCGGCGGCGGCGCGGTCGCGGCGACGTCGCTCGGTCAAAGACACGATATTTCGATCGATTACCGAGCCGAGAGTCGAATTATCGGCCACTCGCTTATCCTTCGATTCAGAATGAACGGTCATGTTCTGCCTTTCGCTCTGATCGTGACGGCCCTCGAAGTGCGGATATAGGCCTCGCGGCCGCTTTTTGCGGATTTTGTCGGCGAGGGGGAACAATTTCGCGGCGGATGTCGTTTCCCTGCGATCGAGTCCAGGAGGAGAAAGCGATGACATCCTATCGTTATGCCGCCGTGGTGGCGGCGACCTTGCTGACGACAGCCGCCTGGAGCCAGGCGACCGCGCCGGTTCAATATCTCTCCGTGCAACCGGACGCGGTCTTCAGCTCCAATGTGGTTGGACTGGACGTCTACAATCTGAAAAACGAAAAGATCGGCGATATAGCGGACGTGGTGCTCGAGCATGGCGCGCTCGAAGGCTATGTTTTATCCGTCGGCGGCTTCCTCGGAGTGGGAGAACGCTACGTCGCGGTGCAGCCCTCGTCCATCTCGATTAAATACGACGATTCCGGGAAGAAGTGGCGCGCGACTGCCAATGCGACCAAGGATCAGCTCAAAGCGGCGCCCGAGTTCAAATATCATTCGAAGTGGAAAGGCTGAGCGTTGCAGGCGAGGCGCGTTAGGGTCCTTGGCGGGCTATGTCGCGTCTCGCCAAGGCCCGCGCTAGACTTCGATTTCGTCAAGGGCATTTTTTCCGCGGCCCCGGAACCTGCCCCGAAATCGCTGGTTAATCCGGACTACTCAGCGACGAGAAAAACAGAGCCGAACCGGGAGGACAACATGGGACTGTTCAGCCGAGACATCGAGAACCTGGACGATCTTTTTCTGCATCAGCTGAAGGACATGTATTACGCCGAAAATCAGATTCTCAAGGCTCTTCCGAATATGATCGACAATGCATCGTCGGCGGCGCTGAAGAATGCGCTGCAGACGCATTTCGGCGAGACGCAACAGCAGGTACGGAGGCTCGAGGAGATATTCAAGCTGCAAGGAAGCGAGGCGCAAGGGGTGGATTGTCCCGCCATCGATGGGATCATCGACGAAGCGCAGGAGGTGAATTCCGATATTGCCGACAAATCGGTGCTGGATTCGGCGCTGATCGCTTCGGCGCAGTCGGTCGAGCAT
>NZ_JBQUZK010000004.1:0-55599 GCF_056313885.1 Methylosinus sp. DMC45 | reverse complement strand
TGAAGCTCGGCCAATGAATATCGTCATAGGCGAGGCCGAATGCCTCCGGGAAGGTGAGGTAATCGGCGATCTGCAAAGCTGCATTGACCGAATAGGTCCATGTGGGATTGTCGACCGAATAGACGCCGGAGGAGGGGTCGAGGAAGCTCTGCGCAACGTCGCGCGGATCATAGATCGTGGCGCCGCGCAGAACCTGCGAATGGTTCGGCAGATAGCGCGGGAAGTGCACCATATGGAAGGTGGGCGTCATCGTCGCCCATTTGGTGTAGACGATCGACAGGCCGCGGCCGAGATGCGCGTCCGCAGACCATACGCCGCCAAAATAAGTGGTGAGCAGGGTCGACGCGTGACCCGTTTCTGTGGCGTTGCGAAATTCGAGGAATCCGAAGGGGCCGACGGCCGTGACGATCGGCGAGGGGCCATGGCCGGGCACATCGATATAGGCGATGTATTGCCCGTTTTTCATGCCGCTCGACGGCCAGACGATGGCGCTATCGGCGAAGTCGCGCGTGTTCGGATAATAGCCGAATGGACCGAGCACCGGCTCTGTCGTCGCGCCCGTCGAGGTGGTGAGCGTCTCGCTGTCGACGATGAAGGCCTCGACCCCATCGATCGGGCGGCAGGCGACGCACATGGCGTAGCCGACATATTGGCCGGCGCTCTCGCGGAACAGAAGATAGCCGCCAGATTTGTAGCGGCCATAGCCATAGAGGCGCGGCGGCGTGTCCTGGCCTTCCTGCTCTTGCGGAATCGGCGCTTGCGGAATGGTGAATTTCTGCGCAGCGCGATGCGAGCCGGCGAGCAGAGCCTCGGCGCCGAATGTCGCCGCAGTCGTGCCGATCGTGAGGACCGTCGTTCCCACGATTGCGCCGAGCGTGGTGCCGAGCACGGCCGTCCCGGCGATAGCCTCGCCGAGCAGCAGACCGCCGATCGCGACCGCCATTATCCGAACTCCGCCACGCGCAGCACGTCCGGCGCGCTCCATCCGACCAGCGCATCGCCGGCGAGGGCGAGCGCGCAACCGTCGCGGCCGATGAGGCCGCAAATTGCGCCGCCATGGACCTGCGGGGCGCGCAACAGCACGGCGTCGCCTTCCGCCAGGCGCAACGGCCGCACGAGCCGGAAGCCGAGCGCGCGGCCGCAAATGGCGAGTGCGCGCACGACGCCATAGCGCTGGAAAAGCGCGCGCTGGAGTTCGGGCGCGATATCGCCAGCGACGCGCCCGCTGGCGCGCAAATATGCGAGCACGGGCTCGCTGCACAGCATGCCGGGCATGGCGTCGTAATCGCGCAGGAAGGGGGCGACAGAGATCATCCCGAGAAGACGATGCTCTGCTTTTGAATCAGCTCTTGCACGCGCTCGCAGACACGATCGCCGGGATAGCGTGCCTGCTGATCGGCGTCGGTGAGGAACGCCCATCGCGCTCTGTTCTTGCCGGCGAGCAGAGGCTCGCAGACAACGGAGATGGCCGCCTGATGGCCGCCTTCGACCGGACCCGCCTCGAGCACCATGCGATCCATCACCAGCGTGCGGCGGCGCGCGCAGGAGATGAGCGCGCGCTCGGTCTCGCGCGCGCCGGCCGGCGCGGCGAAGGTGAGGAAATAGATCTCGGCGCGGCGGCCTTGGACCTCGGTTTCTTGATCCTGCATTTTGGCGAGGGCCGAAGGGTCGAGGCCGGAGAGCGTCAGCGTCAGCTCTTGCGTCGCGGCTTGCGTGCCGATCTCGAGCGAGCCGGACATAGAGCCGAGCGCGCCGACGCCTTTGAAGACGGGACCGCCGAGCGCGGTCGCGTCGAGCGGTCCGATTCCGTTCCAATAGGCGTCCGGGCCGGAGAGATAGTTCAGCTTGGCGCCGAGCATTATGGAGACCGAGTCGCCGCGGATGGCGGCGGCGATGGCGCCTGCGAAAATGCTGCTCATATCCGATAGCTCATGCCCAATAGGCCTCGATAAATTCCAGCGAGGCGCCGCCGATGCGGCCGAGCGAGAGCGGAAAGCTCTGCCCGCGCGATTTCGGCTGAAGCACCATGCGGCAGAAAGGATCTGCGAATTCGACGACGTCGCCGATCGCCACGCTCTCGCGGAGCCAGCGATCGAGGAGGACCTCGTAACGACGCGCCACGGAGTCGCTCGGCCAGACGCCCTCGAGCAGATAGGCGCGGTCGCCGAGCGTCATCCAATCGCCGGCCTCGGGAACGATGGTCGAGGCGACGTCGATGGTCACGCGCCAGCTCTGCGCCGCGGCCGCGAGAGCGATGGTGGCGTCGCCGGCGCCCTGTGAATAGGAGGAGCCGTCCGAGAATGTGGAACTGTCCGAATGTGTCGAGAGCGGGCCGAAGAGCGGCAGGCCGGCGCGGGCGCGCGGGCCGCGGCTCCAATCCATGACCGGCATATAGACGGCGCCGCCCTTGTCGAGACGCGAATAGAGCGCGCGAAAGAGATGCACGCGGCCGGAACGCGGCGCGGCCGTCGCCGGCGCCGGACCGCGCGGCGGATCGAAGAGGCGGATATCGTCGAGCCGGAAGGAGAGGGCGCCGGAGGGCGAGACATTGCTCTGCGGCGGCCCGACGAAGGGAAGCGGGCCGAGCAGCTGGCCATTGGCCACGCCGCCACCCCAGCTCTGTGGGAGCAGCTTGCGCGGCCAATGGGGAATTGACGGGTCATAAGCCATCACCAGGCCTGCAAAGGCGCCAACGACTGGCGCTCATTATTGGCGGCGACCTCGCTCTGAATCATGTAGCGGACCTCGCCATGGGTGGCGTAGAGCGGCTGGACGGTGACGCCGGGGGCGTGATTTTCGAAGACGATCTTCGACCCTTGGCCGCCGATCGCGCCGGCGACATTGCGCTGTTGCGCGGCGTTGAGGACGACCTCGCCGGGATGCGCGAGGATCGGGAAGCCGCCGTCCGGCGCGACGGGGCCGCCGCCGGCGTAGCGGGGTAGGTGCGCCATGGTGATGAGGCCGCCATCCGCGAATTTGAAGAGGCCGCCGAGAAGCCCGAGCAGGCCGCCGCCGAAGCCGCCGCCGCTCGACCCTCCCGAGCCGCCGCCGCTGGCGAGCAGCCCGAAGAGCCCGCCGACGCCGCCATTCTGGCCCGCGGTTCCGAATAGGCCGGCGAGCGGGCCTTGGCCCGTGAGCACGGCCTTCAGCGCCATTTTTTCGAGCTCCTTGACGACTTCCTTCAGCACATCGGCGAGCTTTTGATGCTCGACGATGAGGCGCTCGACCGAGGACTCGCCCATGTCCGCGAATTGCTTGCGGGCGGCGTCGGCCGCTTCCTGCGCCTTCGTCGCCTCATCGACCTTTTGCCGCAGCGTGGCGTGCGCCTCGGCGAGAGCGAGCACGCGGCCGCGCTCTTCCTCGGTGAGCGCCGAGCCGCGCTCTTTCGCGGCTTCCTCGGCCTTGGCGAGATCGATGGATTTCTCGCGTTCGACTTTGGACTTGCCGATCGCGTCGGCCTCGCCCTGTAATGCCGCGCTTTCTTTCTCGAGCGATTGGATGAGCCGATCGACCTGATCGAGCGATTCCGCCGCAGTCGAGCCGCCAGCGCCCGCGTGTTCATGTCCGAGCGTCGGGGCTTCGAGCTGTCGCTGCGACGGGCGCCGGGGCGGCGAAGGCGCGTCGACGGCGAGATATCGCGGCCCAGGCTCGCCCGGCGCATTCTCAGCCGCGAGATTTCTCAGCCCGGCCGTGAGCGGAAATTTCTTCGGATCGCCGAGCGCGTTGAAGGTTTCCTCATTGAACGGCTGGATGACCTTCGCTGTGCCGAGCATGGATTCGATCTTATTGACCCACGCGGCCGCATCGGCGATTTTCTCGACAATCTTCACCCAGATATTCTGGAATCCGATCGCCGCGTCGGCGAGGCCGCGCATCGTCGGCGCCATCTCGTTAGAGAGGCGCTCTTGCGCGATGCGCAGCATCTCATTCGATTCCTTTTGCGCATTGACGATATCTTCGCCCCAGACATAGCCGGCGTCTCGCGAGGTCTGGACATAATGCTCGATATCGGCGCGGCCGCTCTTGATCGCATCGACGACCTTGTATGCGTTGTCGCCCCATGCCTGCGCCGCGATATTGCCCGCCTCGATCTCGAGCCGCACGCCTTTCGCTTCCTGCCCGGCGCCGCGCATTGCGTCGGCGGCCTTCAGATAATCCTCGACCAGCACGAGAGCCGCATGATGTATGTCGTCGGACGTCGTCGCCTCGCGAATAAGGCCATAGGCCGCAGTCGGGCGGTTGAGCCCGTTCTGCAATTCATCCGCCGCTCGCATGAGGGGGCCGATTTGCTCGGCTGAAATTTCTTTGCGCGCGACCGACCCGACATGCTCGAGCGCAGCCGCAGCCTCTTGCGCCGTGAGGCCGAAGCGCGCCGCCTGATCCGTCCATGCCTGAAAGACGGTCGACGAGACACCCGCCTTCATCGAGCCTTCGATGATCTGATTCACGCGGTCGAACTGATCGCCCATGATCTTGAAGGCCTCATGCGCGGTGATGGCGCCCGCGGCGATGAGGCCCAGCTGAATCTTGTAATCGGAGAGCAGCTTCAGCCCGATCGCGAGAACGGGATGATGCAGCGCGAACGCCGTCTTCAGGCCTTCGCCGGCGAGATTGGCCGCGAGGCGAAGATGATCCGTGTCGCGGGCGAGGCCGAGCAGCTGCGCCGAGACTGTGCGTGTTCCCTCCGCGCCCGCCGAGATGAGGCTGTTGCGCAATAGCGAGGAATTGACGACGGCGGCTTGACCGATCGCCGTCAAATGGCGCGGCGCCTCCGCCGCGAGGGCGGAGAGCGCGCCGCGCAATGCGCCCGTATCCGCGCCGAAGCGCAGGATGAGCGCGCGGCTCGTATCTGCCATGTCAGAAACCCTCTTCCTCGAGGAGAGCGTCGAACCATTCACGCTCGCTCGGCGCGTCGACCTGGTCCGCGCCATTGCGCGCGGCGAGGCCGCGCATGGCGGCCCAAAAATCGGGATAGCTCATTTCGCGCGTCTCGCGCGGGGAGAGGCCTAGGACTGCGCCGGCGACGATATAGGCGGAGAGGTCTCCGGCGCGTCGGGCGCGCTCTCCGCCGTCTCTTTTCCCGGCGCGCGCTTCGCCTCTTCCGTGACGCCTTCAATGAGCGCGCGCATGACGGCGACGGCGAGATCGACGCTCTCCGCCAGAGGCCGCGCGTCGACGAGGCGCGAGACGAGCGCCTCCGCGGCGCCCGGCTGCATCTCGCCGCCGCCGACGAGGCCGAGGCGAATGGTCTCGCGAATGTCCGCGTGGCGGAACTCGAGCAGCGCGAGCCGGCGCCAGATCGCGCCGACGCCGGCGGAGCAAAGGTCCTCCAGCTCGCCAATCTCGCCGATGCGCAGGCAGAAGCGCCGGCGACGGCCACCGAACACCGCATAATGCACGGTGGTCGCGGCGCGGGTCTCGGACGTCTCCACCGTCAAGCCGCCGCGACGAAGGTGGGAATAGCGCCCTGGCCCTTGAGCGTCGCCGAGAACGTCACCGTGCCGCCGTCGCTGCTGGAGAGATCGAGCTCCTTCAGCACAATGGCGCCCGTGTAGGTTCCGCCGCCATTCGCCCCCGTGCCGGCGAGGGTGAGCTTCACATTATGCGCGCCGCCGTCGAGCCAGCCTTGCAGCACGGCATATTTGACGTAATCCGTGCGGCCAGAAATGGACAGCTCCCAGGCCTGCCCTTTGGCGACGCTGACATTGGCCGGGATATTGTCGGGATTTGTCGCGTCGACCTCCATATGGTCCTCGGTGTCGATCGTGCGCTTGAAGCTCTTCGTCGTCGCGATGCAGAGCAGAGTGAATGCCTCTGTCGGCGTCGCGCCATCGCCCATGGCGATCTTGAATGCGGTTCCGCGTTGCAGATTGGGAAAGGACATGTCTCTCTCCTTTAGCCGGCGACGATCGCCGCTATGTCGACATAGACGAGCTTGGGGCTGATCGGCTCGACGACGTCGCCGCCGAGCAATGTGTAGAGCGCCTGCGCTTGGACGGCGGGCGAGGCGAGCGTGAAGGTCTCGCCTTCGATCGCCGCCACCATGGCGTTCATCGCCTGCCAGGCCTCTCGGCGCCCGAAGGCGGTCGAGGCCACATAGAGCCGCAGGCGCAATAACCAGCCGGGGCCGCAATCGCTTTCGACGCGGCTCGCGGCGATCGGGCCGAGATAGGCGTAGGGGCTCGCGACGTCCGACGCATTGCTGCGGCTGTCGCGCGGGACCTCGTCATAGAGACGCGCGCCGAGAATGGCGGCGACGCCGGAATCGGCCTTCAGCGCTTCGATGAGCGCGGTCTTGAATTCGTCGGCGGGAATTATCATGCGCCGATCTCCCAGCCTTCGGCCGAGGCCTCTTCGTAGGGGAGGGCCTCGGCGACGCTCTCGCGCTTCGCAAGGACCTCATTGGCCGCGGGAAAGAAGAAGGGCTGCGCCGCCGCTCCGCCATGGGTGCGGCGGGAGCGCCGATCTCGGACGATCGCGTTTCCGCGCATGCCGGTCACGCCGGCCTGATCGGAGGCGTAGAAGCCCTCATGCGCGGTGATCGGCGCCGCGACGCTCGCTTCGCCGGAGCGCGTGCCGAACTCGACGAAGCGCGCGTAATCGGCGCCTTCCTTGCCGCTCGCCGTCTCATGAACCGCCGAAGCGCGGAACTCGCAATAGGCGTCGAAAACCTCGCCGCCTATGCCAGAGAGCAGGCGGCCGGAGTCGACGGGGACGAGGCCGCGCGCGGTCTCTATCATTTGCGCGAGCGCTTCGCTGTCGCGGCGACGCTGCTTGACCTCCATCCGCGTGACGATGCGCGCGAGCGAGCCCAGCGCATCGGGCCAGCCGAACAGGCCCGAGCCCGTCTGCGGATCCGCGAAATCGACGGCGCCCGAGCCGAGGGAGAAGGCCGCTTGGCCGACGATGAGAGAGCCGAGCATTTCAGCCTCCGATCTTGCGAGAGACGACAATCTCTATGAAGCGCCGCGTGCGATCCGGGAGAGAGACGGATTCGACCGCCCATTCGCGCCCTTCGAGGCGGATGCGATCGGCGACGTTGATCGTCCGATTTTGGGCGCAGTCATAGATTCTGAGCAGCCCGCGCGACTGGTCTTCGGCGAGCCCGGCCTCGACCGCCTTTGCGCCCGAGGCCTGCTTGAAGGATGCGCGCGTCGCGAAGGCGTCCGAGAAATCGCCACGCGGAGCGCCGCCGGGGTCTCCCATGATGACGGCGCGACGCAGAATCGTGACCGAATAGCGCATGCGTCCGGCGAGCATCGGGAGCCTTTCAGAAATTCGGCGAGCGGAAGGGCGCGACGAGCGCAGTGACGGCGAGCGGCGTTTCCTGCAATGCGGCGCCGAAGCCGGTCACAGCCTCGCGATTTTGATAGAGATGCGAGATCATGAGCAGCGCCGCGTGACGGATCGGCGCGGGGACGAGATCGGGCGTCGCCCCATAGCCGAGCGACATGGTGATTTTCCACGCGGCCTCGTCATCGTCGACGCGCGGCCATGCGACGCCTTTGGCGAGGCGCACGAAGGTCAGCTCCTTCGAAATCTTCCGCTTCACCCATTGCCCGCTCGCGAGCGTCTGATAGGCGCCGTCTTGCAGATACTCGACCTTGTCGACGGATTGGAGCGGCGCGCGGTCGATGACGAAGCCCGTCGCCGGCGGAAGGCCGCGCAAGCGTGGATCGGAGCGGCCATTGTTCTGCGGCGGAGACGGCGCCGCATATTCCCAGACTTGCGTGAGCAGCGGACGGCCGATGATTCCGCTCTCTAGGTCGAAATGCTGTGTCGCCACGTCGAGCAGCGCCGTCAGCAATGCGTCGTCGTCGCCGAAGTCGGCCGTGTTCGTTTGCCGCTTGGCCTCGGCGAGCGAGACGATCGGCGTCGTCGACGACGAGACGAGATTATAGACGCCGGTCATAGCTCAAACCTATTCTTCGACGTCAGGGAGCGGAACGGTATCGCTTCGCCCATGCCAACTGTCCGGCAAAAAGCGGATCATTCCATCTTCGACAAACGAGTGACAGCGGTTCGGACCATCCGGCATGCAGAGCATGCTCGGCGAAAACGTCGGACGCTCGAAATTTCCGTTGAACGTCCAGTTCGGCCTCGTCGTCGACCCAACCGTGAACGGATGCTCATAGCCGCAGGCCGGGCACATAATCGCGAACAAATGTTCGCCATACTTGTTCACCTTCATTTCGGCCCCGCGTCTCGGATCAAGAGGGCGGAGCGGCGGGCGGCTGCGTCGCCTCGCCGGGCTTCGCGGGAGGCTGCTCGGCCAGCTCGGCGAGCTTGGTCGAGAGCTGCTCGGCCAGCGCTTCCGCCTGGCGCTTGAAGTCGTCGCGCTCATCCTCGGCGGCCTTCAGCCGCATGGACGCGGCAACCTTGTATTTTTCGAAAGTTTCGACGACGGCGTCTCGCTGCGTCCGCGCCGCATCCGCCGCCTTGCGATGGACATCGGCCTCGGCGACGGCGCCGGCCTTTTCCTTCACGGCGGATGCGAGCTTGCCGGCGAGGTCCGCGGCCTGCTTGACCAGCCCTTCGCGCTCGGCGGTCACGGCGTCGAGCGCCTTGGACAGATCGGCGACGCGCGCGGCGGCGATTTCTTGCTCCGGCGCTTCGATCGCGAGGCCTACTTTGATCCACTCGCGCGCGACGTCGTCGGGCTTGTTGATGATATCGCCGGGCAGGTCCGTTTGATGTGCGCCGGCGATCGACGTGAGCAGCTTGATTTGCATCGGTGCTGATTCCTCGGCTTCAATTCCGCGAGGGATGAGACGCCCGGCCGCGCGGCCGGGCGCGGCGCGATCAGGTGGCGGATTGCTGCAAGGTGCGGATCGATTCCCACTGCGACGTCGTCGTATTCTTGGCGTCGATCATGCGGCCGTCGGCGCGCGCCCAGGCCAAGAATCCCACCTGTCCTTTCTTCGCATAGGCGGAGTCGGTGAACCGCAGGATGAGAACATCCATGACGTCGCGGATCATGTATTTCGAGAAATCGCCGAAGGCGATCGATTTGGAATTGGCCGCGAGGTCCGCCATATGCTGATTGATGACGATCGGCTTTCCTTCGATCTGATAGCCGGTCGACTCGCCGCCCGCGAAAGCCGCCTCGAGCGAGGGCAGGAAGAGCGGACGATTATTGGCGTCCTTGAGCTTTTTGACGGTCTTCCACGTCTTATCGTTCATCATCCATGCGCAGCTCGCCGAGGAGCGGTAGGCCGGATCGACGGAATGATAGAGTTCCATGAAGAAGTCATAGGCGAGCGACGTCGTGTTTCCGGTTGGGGCCTGATAGCCGACCGAGGCCGCGGTCACGACGCCCTGCGGCTGGCCCGTGCCCGTGCCGGTCGTGAAATAGCGGTTCTGTCCGCGGGCGACGCGCGTCGCGAGCGCGCGCAACACGACGGATTCGACATTCACCGCCGCGTCCTGAAGAATTTCCATCGAGACCGGGATGGTATGCGACGAAAATTTAAAGGCGCCGACGCTGACGGAGCCGAAGGCGAGATCGTCGTCGGAGGCCGGAACGCCCTCGGCGACGAGTTCGCCTTCCGCGGCCGTATCGTCCATCGTGCCCCAGGTGAAGGGCTGGCCGCCGGCCGTGGCGAGAATCCATGCGACGAGGCGCATGCCGCCATATGCCTTCAGGAATTCGAGCAGAGTCGGCATGATGAGCGTCGGAACAAGCACGCCGCCGGTCGCCGAAGAGCCCTCGGCGACATTCATGACGCGGCCCACATTGCGCGGGTCGCTCGCGGAAACGAGCGCGGCTTCCTCGGGCGTGAGCGCGGCGACGCCGCGCGCCAGCGCCTTGGCGAAGGCGGCGCGGGCCTGCTTCACGCGATGCGCGTTTTCGTCGACGCTCTTGCCGTTCTCATTGCTCGCGACGCGGGCGTTGAAATCGGTCGCGTCATCGGCGGAGAGCGTCAGGGAATTCTGAACGCGGCTGATCTGGCCATCGATCAGCTCGATTTCGATCAAGACAGCGTCGGCCTTGGCCTCGATTTCTTTGGTATAGGCCTTGGACTCGACGAGGCTCTTATATTCCGTCACCTTGCGGGCGCGCTCTTCGCGCAGATTTTTCAGGGACGACATCGCAGATTGCTCCTTTGGCGGAGTGTGAGACCCCGTGAAGGGGCGATTTCCCGTGAGGGAAGGCGGGCGAGATCAGGCGGCGCGTTCGAACAGCCGCAGCATGCGCGCGTGACGCTCTTGCGAGGTTTTGAGATAGGCGGCGACGGGATCGGCCTGCGGCGGCGCGAGCAGCGGCTTCGGCGGATGGTCGTAAGCCGAGAGATCGAAGCGGCGCAGATTGCTCGCCGGGGGCGTGCGGGCGGCGACGCGGTCGCAGAATTTCATTTCGACAGCCTGTTCCGCCGAGAGCCAGGTCTCGGCTTTCATCATGGCCGTCAGCTCTTCGACCGAAAGGCTCGCGCGGGTCGCATATTGGCTCGCGATCGAATCGCGGATGGCGTCGAGCATGTCGGCGCAGCTCCGCATTTCGTCCGCGTCGCCCCAGGCCATCGACTCGGGATTGTGGATCATCACGAAGCCGCCGGGCGCGATTTCGATCTCGTCCCCGGCGAGCATGAGCGTCGACGCGGCCGAGGCGGCCATTCCGTCGATATGGGCGATGACACGCGCCGGATGCTGCTCGAGCGCCGTCTTGATCGCCGTCGCTTCGAAGACGAGGCCGCCGGGGGAATTGATGCGTAGATGAATCGTCTTCGCCGCCAGCCCGCGCACGCCGCGCACGATTTCCTCGGTCGTCGGCTGATCCCAACCGCCGATCACGTCATAGACATAGATCGAGGCTTCATCGCCGTCGCGATCCGGGTCGAAGGCGGGATTGCTATCGTCGTCGCCATCCCAATCGGGATCATAACCTCTGACGATCTTCGGCTTGCGGCCGGGACCGTTCGAGGCCAGCAATTTCAAGAGTCGGCGCATGGGCATGGCGTCACTTCCTCGGCTTTCGCGACGTGCGGGATGAAGATTGCTGCGGCGGCTCGGGCGGCGGCGGCTCGTGCTTCACGCCTTCCTCGAGCGGCGGACCGCCGTTATGGCCGATCTGCGGCGCTTTGCGTTCCCAGGTGACGAGCTTGTCGGCGCTCGGATCTTTCGACGGCCCCATGTTGAGCTTTTGTCGGACCTCATTCGCCGTCATCACGCCGGGGCCGTTATTGCCGCCGAGCGCGATCTGGAAAGCTTCCATGCGCGTCTTCATATCGCCGCGCACGAAGCCTTCGCGGTCGAATTCAGCGACCTTTCCATCGGGAACGAGCTTCTCATTGACCTCGTCTTCGATGGCGCAGAGATGCGGGCCGAGCGTGAAATCGACGAAGGCTTGCGTCTGTTCCTCGAGGCCCTTGCCGAAGGATGTGGCCTTGTCGGTCAGTCCGGCGAGATGCGCCGGCACGCCGAAGATGCGCGTCGCGATATCCTCAACGCTGAAGCGGCGCGTGTCGAGCAATTGCGCGTCCGCGGCATTGATGCGCAGCTCTTTGAACTCGCCGCCACCTGTGAGCACGGCTGGACCCGAGAAGCGATTGTCCGCGCCATGCTTGCTCATCCAATGCTTGCGGATTTCGTCGGGCTGATCTTTCGCGACGCTCGAGCCGGCCGGATAGCTGATGTAGCCGTCCGGCGACGAGCTGTTGTCGAAATAGGCCTTTGCGAATTCGTCGGCGGAAATGCCGATCCCGACACTCATCGCATAGGCCGTGAGCGGCGACATGGCGCGAAAAATCTGCCAGATCGGCGAGCCCGGAATATGCAGCACGTCGTCTTGTGGCGCGACGATCAAACGCCCGTCGTCGAGCGTCATCGTATAGACCTGGACGGGCCGCCCTTCGATGCGGTCGAGGCGAATGCCGGTCCGCGACCATGGCACGAAATGCAGCTCATAAGGCTCGGCCGAACGGAAGGATTTGCGCTCTATCCAAGCGATTCCGTTGCCGTTGAGCAGCATGTCGGCGACGACAGAGCGCCAGAACATGGAGGCCGAAAGCCTTGCGTTGGGCCGCTTGTCGAGCATTTTCGCGAGCGGCGATTTGCGCTCGCGGACACGATGGCCATCGTCATGCTCATTGAACAGCGCGAAGGGAAGCATGGACACGCAACCGGCGATCAGCCGGACGCAGCCATAGACAGCGCTATGCGTGAGCGCCTTATCGGCGGAAACATTGTTCGTCTGCGGTCCGAACAGCTTTTCGAAGGCGAGCGGATCGGAGAGCGGATAGGTCGCGGTCGTTCCCGAATTTTCGACGGCGCCGCGTAGGTCGCGCAGCTCTTTTTTGAGCCGCAACATTTCGATTTCGCGGCGTAGGCGTGAGCGCTTGCCCATTCGGAGCCTTCAATAGTCGAGGAAGCCGGAGCCTGCGGCGGGCGCGCCGTTGAGCGCGGCGACATTGGCGGTTATCGCGGCGGCTATGCCGTCGATTTTCTCGCGCGAGGCCGCCTTGTCGGGCGAGAAATTCATGTTGCGATCGAATCGAACGAGCGCGTTTTGCGCCATCCATCGCAAGACGGGATGGCCGCCATGGTCGAGCAGTCCGGCGAAGACGAGACGCTCGAAATCCTTCGACGCTTCGCCGAGGCTGGGGATTCCTTGGCGGACCTTCAAGAACAGCTCGGCGTCGACGCCTTCGTTTTGAAGATCCGTGTAGAGCTTCGTGGCGTTCCACGGGTCATAGCCGATCCGGCGCACGTCATAGAGCTCGAGGCCCTCGACGATCGCGGCTTGCACATAGGACTGATCGACGTAATCGCCGGGCGTCGCTTCGATGGCGCCCATTTGGAGCCAGCGGTCGTAATTGACGCGGTCGCGTTTCGAGCGGACGTCGATATTGTCCGCCGGAACCCAGAAGCGCGCGACGAGGCGGACCTTGACGCCGGGCTCTTCCGGCAGAAACCACCAGATGAGCGCGGTGATATCGGTGGTCGACGATATGTCGAAGCCGCCGACGCAGGCCTTTCCGCGTAGCTCTTTCGAAAAGCGGCGCCAGCCGTCCTTTTCGCCGCAGGCGTCCCATTTCTTGATCGGAAGCCATCGCGAGATCGCCTCGACCCATTGATTGAGATGGTAGCGGCGGAAATGCGACTCGGCGCGGGGATTGCCTTTCGCAATGCGCGCCTCGCCGCGCAGAAAGTCGAGCGTCGGCGAAAGGCCGAGGTTCGGATTGACGCGGCGCCAGACTTCCTCGTCTTGCCAGTCATCATCCTCGCCGGCTGCGAACATGACGACGAGCGTCGACGGCTCGTAAATGCCGGCGCCTTCGTCGGCCTCGGCGGTCGGCGGCGCGATCGGGCCGGCGAGAATTTTTTGACTCTCATCGAAGAGTTCCCAGCCCGTGAGCGCGCTCTTCAAGCCCGCCGTCGACGCGAACAGCTCTATCGGTTGCAAACGCGCGCCCATGCCCTGCCGCAGCGTCGTCGCCAGCTCGCGCGAAATCCATTCGTGCATTTCGTCGCCGACCGAGACGGTCGGTGAGCGGCCGTGCTTTCCTTCGACCTTGCCCGGAAGAAGCTGGAAACTCGCGCGACATTCGGGAATCCATAGGGATTTGCGGAAAATGCCGATCGACGATTTCAGGCTGTCGTTTTGAACGACGATCGCCTTCATCTTGTCGAAGATGATCTTCGCTTGATCTTCGTTTCGCGCGAAGACGAAGCCCTGGCCGCCGACGACGCCCTCTAGCACCCAAAAGAGCAGCGCGAGGGCGGCGAGAAACTCGCTCTTGCCGTTCTTGCGCGGAATCCACAGCATGAGACGGCGGAACAGCCGGACATGCTCGAAACTCTTTTCATGCGTTTGCGGGTCGAGGACCTCGACGGGCACCTTCCACCCGACGAGCAGGCGGACCGTGATTTCCTGCCAGAAGGCAAGACGGAAGCGAACGCCGGCGAAGCGGTCATCCGTGAGACGGAATATTTTCGGCCATAGCTCGACGATCGCATCGGCCTTCGCCGCATCGAACCACGCGCCGGGAACGCGGGCGGCGCGGCGCCATGTGATGCTCGGCCATTCCCAGCCGAGGGCGGATGCCTTGACGATCCATTCCGGCTCGGGCGCGAAGGCGTCGCCCGCGACGCAGGTGAGCGCCGCGGCCGAGGCGTCGCCGGCCGGGAGCGCGACGTCCATGCGCGCTTACTGATAGGTGCCGGGCGGCGGCGAATCGAAGCGATTGGCGAGGCCGACGATCCCGTCTTCCGCCTGCGGCGCGTCTTTCGACGGCTGCTTTGGGGCGCCGGGCTGATCGAAGAGGCCGCCGCCGAGGCCGCCGGCCTGCTTGCCGATGAGGTCGAGGCGGTCGAGCGGCGTGAGGCCGAACCGTTTCGAGAATTCGAGGATGAATTTGACCGCCGTGTCGCGGCGATCGACGGCGGGATTGTTGCGCGGCATGCGGTCGCCGGAGACGGTTTTGACGAGCCGAGAGAAGCCGTTTTTGTTTATGTCGGCCTGCGCGGCGACGAAGTCCGCGTAATAGACGCAGAAAATCGCGAAGGAATGCCGGTCGAGCGGCGCGAAGAGGTTCAGCTTCGCGAGGCGGGGCGCGTATTCGCGCCAGATCGTGAGCGCCGGGAGAAGACGGTCATCATTGAGCAGCGCCGGCGGCGCGAGCGTGTCATCCGATTCGGCGGGGGCCGCCGCGAGCAGCAACGCGAGCGACTCGGCGTCGGCGATCTGACGATCGGTCTTCGACCGCCGCTTGCCGGGATAGGCCTTCGCCGCTTGCAGTTCCGGCGGATCGCGACGACGTCCCATAAGTTCCTCTCGACGCTCCAAAAAAACATTTCCGCGGATTTTGCGGCGATTTGCCGGAGCTTGAGCAACCGGTCGCGGGCAGGCGGGCCGGGAGGTTTTACCGCCCCCCACCCTGGGGGCTGTTCGCGATCGGCGAGCGGCGCTCGGCGGCGTCAGCCGCGACGCGTCTCCGCCTCTTCGCGCTGCTTGTCGCGGTTGTGGTGGAACTCGCACAGCGATTGAAAGGGGCCGTTCCAGAACTTGTGCGCGTCGCCGCGATGCGGCTCAACGTGGTCGCAGACGCTCGCCGCGGTCACGACGCCATCGGCGAGGCACATGCGGCATATGGGCTCGCTCGCCAACTGCTGCGCACGGATGGCGCGCCATCGTGCGAGCCCATACCATGCGCGCCACGGCGCAGCGTCACGACGTCGGCGCTCATAGTCCGCGTCGCTCTGCGGACGCGCTGCGGCGGCGGAAACGGGAAGAGCGCCTCGCCGACCGGCGAGGCGAGGGGCCTTGGCCATTGGCTCTAGCCACCATTCTAAGCCGGATAGATTTGCGCATGCTTCGCACTTGCCCGCTTTGCGGGTCTTGCACGTCTGCCCCTCGGACGCCTTGCGGCATTGCACCAGGGCTCGCGTCTCCGGCTTTCGTGCGCATGGGCGCCGGAGGGCCTAATCGTTCTGGCTGTGTCTCTCGCCGCTATCGGACGCGCCTCACGCGGCGCATTGCTCCAAGCGATCGAGATAGCCGGAGTCGAGAGGTATCTCTATCCAGCGCCCGAATGCGTGAATCTCTATGTGCACCGAGCCGCAAGAGTCAACGCCCATGACGCGCCCGACGCTTCCCATGAACGGCCCAGCGGACACGCGCACGCGCATTCCAGGCGTGAATATGATCCCACGACGATCCGGCAAAGCTGAAGCGCCGCGCAGGAAATCCATCCATTCCTGCGGCACGATCGCAGGCCGATCGGAGCCGGCGCGCGCGAGAAACCGATGCACGCCTTCGGTTGTGGATATCGACCAGATCATCGATTCCGAACCCGCCATTTCCAGGAACAGATAGCGGCCGAAGCGCGGCTTCCATTGCGGCTTGCGCTTGCGCGCTCCCGATTCGCGCACGGTGGACGTCACGCGCACAAGCGGACGCCACACCGCATAGCCCGCCGCCGCGAGCTTGCGCGTCACGTCGAAATCCTTTCCCGCCACGCATTCGAGAACGAACCAATCGCCCATAGCCAGCCTCATCGCCATCCGCCGAACTCATCCACGCCATGCAACCAAACGCGCTCACTCGGCCGCAGGCCTCGGCCCGTCGCGCGCCGTCGCGCCCCCAGCCGGCGGCCATTCGCCGCGCATCGAGCGGCCCCACTTGCCGGTGTGGCGAGATTGAAACGCGACGAGCTGGTCGCCACGCAGCGCCGAGGGCTCATTCGCCGCGCACCACGCCTGCCAGGCCATCCATTGCGGCGAGCCGCGTTCGATGAAGACGCAGGCTGCGCTCGGTGGTTCGGCCGGCTTGTTCTGAAACGCCTGCCAGCCCTTTTTCTTCAGCCAATCTTCGGCCTTCAGCCGGCAATGCGCCGGGCCGCGATGCGCCGAAAGGAAGCTCGGCGCGAAGCGCACGGCGAGCGTTTGCTCGTCATCGGAGAGCCGGAGAAACCGGATGCGCGCCGGCTCGACGAGGTCGCGATGATCCCAAGGCCAAATCGGCCTGAATTCCAAATCGAACCGCGAAGCGCGCCCCGCGCCCCCCTTGGGGGGAGGGGGGGTAAAGGTTCTAGGTTTGGGTTCAAGCTCTATATGATAACCCGCTACAGCGCGGGTTAAGGGGGGGCCAGATCGCGGGTTAACCTCGGGAGGGTTAACCCGCAAATCGCGGGTTAACCCCTCGCCATCCACAGGCGGAGGCGCGTCATCGGTTTCCTCGAGCGCCTCGGCCGCGTCCCGATCGGCCGCGGCGTCGGCGCAGGCGAGTTCCTCCCATCCGAGCGAGCGCGCATAATCGCGCGCCGCCTCATCATGCAGCACGACATATTCATTCGTCCGCCGCCCGCCTTTGTCGCCGGTCGAATAACGCCGCGTGCGAAATATGAGCCCCGCGCGCGCCAGCTCGGCGAGACGCTTGGCGATGACATCCTCGGACTGCTCTGTTTCCGAGGAGAGCCTCTTATGCGACGGGAATGCGCAGCCGCGCGTATCGGCGTAATTGGCGAGGGCGAGCAGCACCACCTTCGCCGAGGGCGAGCCGGTCTCACGCGAGAGCGCCCATGTCATGGCTTGCAGGCTCACGCGCTGCGCTCCTTTCTAGCGTCGTCACCGTCATCCGCGCAACGCAGCCATGCGCCGAATTCCACGTCGAGCGCGCGCCAGCGCTCGCGCGCCGCCGCGTCGAGATCGAAATCCTTCCGGCTGGCGATCTCGCATCGCCGGCGCAGCTCATCGGCCGCGGCCTCCGCCGTCTCGACGCCCAAGAATTTTTGAAACGCGCCCTCGGCGCAGCGCATCGCCGCGCGCCGCGCGAGTGGGAATTCGCAAGGCGTCTTGCTGCTCTTCGGCGCTTGCGCCGGCGCATCCTGCGGCGCCGGGGGAGCAGCCTCGCCGATCGCGCCGCGCTCACGCGCCGCTTTGCGGCAGGCGATGTAGGCGCGCAGATCGGCCTCATTCTCGGAGAACATATGCAACAGCGAATAGGCGCCGACGAGACATTCGGCGAAATATTCGCGCTCTTTCGGACGGCTCGGCAGCTTTTCGGCCCCGGTGAAAACCGCATGCGCGCGCTCTACCGCCATCATTCGCTCGGAGATCGAGATTCGCCGTCCGCTCATGACGCCTCATTCCCCCAGGCGTCCCAGCCGGGACGCGGCGGACCGCGGCGGTTCAATTCGATCTTCGGCAGGCTCGGGAAATAGGCTTCGATGATCTCGGCGAAGCGATCCGGCTTTGCGCTATGCGCCGACTTTAGCTCATGTTGCATCGCGTTGAATTTGAGATCGCCATGCGCCGGGCAGGGGACATTGCCGCGCGTCGCGATGAGCAGGATTTCCGCGTCGTCGAGATTCCAATAGCCATTCCCGGCGACGATCTTGTCCCAGACGAAGCAGCTCTTGTATTCGAAGCCCCAAGCCTCGCAGACGACGCCGCCCTTCATCAGAAAGGGCCGCGTCACCCACATGAAGAGCACGCAATCATCGGCGGCGATGCTCGGCACATCGAGCGCCATGATCGCGTCGAGCGTCATCGTCGGATAATGATTGTCGGCCGCGCGATCGAGGCCCGCTTCGGAATGCGTCTCGAATTTCCAAGCCGGGTCGCAGTAGATGACGCCATATCGCTTCGTCGGCCATGCCGCGATCTTCGCGCCCAACTCTCTTTCCCGCGCCGCGCGCCGCTGGCGCTTCTCCATTTGCCGCTCGGCGCGCGTCATTGAGCACGCTTGCACGGACTCGCTCACGGCGGCGTCGACAGATATTTCGAATTGCTCGGGCGGCAGGCGCGCCAGCTCTTGGCAGCGGCTCGAATCGGAGCGGGTGAGATTGAGCGACTCCAGAGAAAATGTCGCAGGCTGCGACATTTTCGGCCGACCGCGCGTCGCTCTTTCGCCGGCCTCCGCCAGTTCGATGAGCAGCTCGCCGAGCCGTCGCGCCGCGAGCCGCTTATAGCGAACCGCCCGCGCCACCAGCTCCTTATCGCGCGAATGCCGTGCGAAGACCTCGAGCGCCGCCGCCTTGTCGCGCTCGCTCTTGGCCTCGGCCGCCGTGGTGATGCGCGCGAGATCGCGAATGATCTCGTCATAGAGAGCGAGATCGGTCATTGCAGCTCCCCGAAATGCTCTTTGCACGCGAAGACGATTTTCACGCCCCGATGCAGGCTGCCGAAACCGAGCCCCGTCGACGCGCCGCAGCGAAAGCAGAGATGAGCGCGCGGGGATTTGAGGTCGGAGACGCCGAATTTCTCGACGATCTCCGCGCGCGTCATCGCCGGAGTCGATTTTTCCGCCCGACTGGCTGGCCGCAAAAATCGACTTCGCGCCGGCGCGGCGTCGCCGAAGAGATCACTCATCGTCGCGGCTCGCGGCTTCGCCGAGCGGCGTGTCCATGAAATCGCCGAGCGCGTTCAGATAGAGGTCGAGAATCTCGGCCTCTTCGTCGCGCTCGTTCTTGTCGACGCGGCGCAGCGCGACGATCTTGCGCACGATCTTCGGATCGAAGCCGACCGATTTGACCTCGCCATAGACGTCTTTGATATCGTCGCCGATCGCGGTCTTTTCTTCGTTCAGCCGTTCGATCCGCATGATGAAATCGCGCAATCTCCCGCCATCGACGCTTAGCAGCGCCGACTTCACAGCGACCTCGCGTCGATATATTGCGCGGCGACGTCGTCGCGCGGCGCCGGGCCGATCGCGGTCTCGCGATAGCGGCGCGTCGTCGCCTCACGATAGCGGCGAAGTTCGTCCGGCGAGAGCTGCTGAACGCTATCGACACTCCAAATCGACGCGGAGGCGAGCGGCAAATCGGCGCGGGAGATCGCCGCGGCCCGCGCGTGGCAAGCGATGACGATGCGATCGGCCTTGCGTCCCACGGCGCGAAACGGCCGGGACACGGCAAAGGCGCAGCCAAAGCACAGGCCGCGCAAAAGCGACGCGGCAAGAGCCGCGCGCAGCCAGAATTTGCGCATGAGAAGTCTCTCAGTGTTCGAGTGAGCCGAACTCGGAACTACCGACTGGACAGTGACTCGAACTCTTCCTCGAGCTTTCGAACGCTCTCGAGGTAACGCGCACGCCGTTCAGCGATCGCGGCCTCGAGTAGACTCTCGGGCGCATCGCCAATGACGAAGACGAGAAAATCCGCGCCATAAGCGCGGATCAGGTGCAGCAACGCGAAAAAGTCGGGCGCCGACGCGCCCGCGAGCCATTTGCGGACACGCATGGCGGAGACCGCGCCGCCCGTGCGATCCTCGACCCACTCGCCGGTTTTCGACGGATGCGCTTGGCGCAGAAAGTCGCTCACACGGTCGCGCGCGGCGCCGTCGAGCGCGCGGGAAAAGCGGCGCGCATCACGAGAAAACTTTCCACTTCTCGACGAATCTCTTCTCACTGAACCCCCCGATGCTGCATGCATCGAGGGGGTTGGGGAGATGGAGAAGTCGTCGAGAATTCGCATCTTGCCCGAGGCCCTAGATCGCCGCCGCGGCGTTGGCGCGCCGCATCGGCCTGAATTTGTGACGAGACGAAACGAGACGGCGCGTTGGCGCGCGCCGGGGAACGCAATGAACGCGAGACGCAAAAGGCCCCGAGGCCGAAGCCTCGGGGGAGTTAGGGAGGAAACGCCCAAGGAGGGCTACGCGGCCGCTTACGGCGGCCGGTCGCAACGCGCAGGAAAGAGCGGGGGACCCGCGCGAAGAGGGAAGCGCCGAGGCGCGATAAGGACGCGACATGCCCGTCATGTGCCGCCGCCTTCGCGCTTGACGAAGGAATGCAGGGCGCGGCCATATCTCGTGGGTATGCGCAATTTGGAGACGGCCCATGGATGACGAGAGATATTTGCAGCTATTAGCGCAAATAAAAGCGATAGAGATGATCCTGCGCAGCGTGTTAGCCGAAGGATTTGCGACATCGCCAGACCCACGAGGCGCAGCATTCCTGTTTTTCGAACAGGTGATCGCTGGACTTTCGCGCGCAGCAGGCCAGGAGATCGAAGCAAATCGAAAATTCTACGATATGATCGAGACCGACATACGGCTGTTTCACGATGGAGTAGCCGGGAGACTTCGGCCTGCTGGCGAGGCGAGAGAATAACCTCCCCTGTGGTAGCTCGGCAGATTTCCGACGAAGGCGGCCCGGTGAAAAGGCTCATTGCACTCACCCCTCGCTTTCGCGCTTGACGGACGAGCGCAGGGCGCGGCCGTCGGCGACATGGCCGACGGCTTCGAGCAGGGCGTGGGCGTCCTCGATCGACAGGCGCAGCGCTAGCCGCTTGCCGCCCTCGACGTCGAAAGCGAGCAGAACGGATTGCTGCATGCCGCGCTCGACGGCGACCAGCTGGCTACTTAATGGCGACATTTCCGAGATCATGCGTCGGCCTCGGCGGGAAAAGGGGAGGGGGAGCGATTTGGAAGCAGAGCGCCGTTTGGCCATTCCGCCTCAGCCGGCCAATTGTCGGCAAACCATTGGACCGCCGCGTTGAACCGCCGAAGGGTTATGTCTTTTCCGCGCCGGATAGCCGCCAGCTTCTTACTGTCGCCGAACACGCGACAGCTGATCGTCGTCTCGCTTGTGCCCGTTAGGGCGGCATAGGCGTCGGCTAGGGCAATGAGGTCGTGTTCCGTGGCCATAGCGCAGCCATAGGTAATTATACCGCAGTTTGCAACGGTTAAATTACCGATCGTCCCAATTTCGCGAGTCAGGTAAAAATACCGTATGGATTTGAAGGCCATACTTCGCCGGATCGAGCGGCGCCTGAAGGCAGTCGACCTATCCCCGTCGGCGGCCTCCAAGCGTGCGGGGAAGCCTGACGCCATTCGGAATCTGCAAAGGGCGGTGAAAGACGGCAAACGTAGTGGGATCACCACGACAACGCTCGCCGCGCTCGCGCCGGTTTTGCGAACGACTGTCGCATGGCTCGCCGACGAAACCGGCCCCGAGGACGTCGAGGCCAGCGCGCAGATTCGGCTTGCCGGCGTCGTGCGCGCAGGCTCGGCGGCGATCCTCTATGCCGACGGGCAGGATGGCGACAGATGGATAGAGCCGCCGCCGCCGTTCGACTCGCATACATTCGCGGTCGAAATCCAAGGCGATTCGCTCGGACCGCTTTTCGATCGCTGGTTTTTGTTCTGCGACGGACGCCGGGAAGCGGTCGACGCGGACCTCATCAATCGGCTCTGCATTGTCGGGCTCGACGATGGTCGCGTGCTGGTCAAGAAGATCATCCGCGGGCAGCTGCCGGGAAAGCATACTCTTTTGTCGAACACCGAGCCGCCCATCTATGACGTGGCGATTCTATGGGCGGCGCGCGTTCGAGAGATGACGCCCGGATTTCATTGATTTTTGTCGCTTCGGAGTTTCGATGTTCGCCAGCATAGACCAGACGCGCCGCCAGCTCGCCGAGCGCATCGCCAAAGCGATCGCCGCCATCGCGGGCGAGACGGAACGCTCGGAAATTATAGGATGGCTCGGGCGCTGCCGAGATATTCTGGCCTCAGATCGAGCGACAGCATCGAAATTCGCCGAGATTTATAAGATGATCGAAGGAAAGCGCATTCTGGCGCTCGCTTTCGACTCGGCGCTCGCGGGCGCGAAAACCTATCGCGACTTGCCGCTTCCCGTGCGACTCGCGCTGCCGGCGACCCTGATCGCCGCCCCTTTTGTGGGATTGCAGGGCGCAGGCGTCGCCGCCTTCGGCAGCGCGATCGGCGTTCCCGTCATCGTCCTGATTTTCCTCGGCTCGGCGGGCGTCACCTCGATCATCGATGCGCTGACGAGAGGCCGCCCGGCGAGCGCGTATCTCGTTTCGGTGGCGGAGTTTCTCGCCCGCGATGACGTCATGGAGGCGATCCGCTCGGCCATCGCCCGCGGCGAACAGTCGGCGCCGGAAGAGCCGAGGCGCGCCGCCATGCCGGACGAGGCCGACGCAGTGGCGAGCGCTTTGCTATCGATGGACCCTTACGCCTTTGAAAGTCATGTCATGTCGTTTTTTCGCGACGCCGGCATGGTCTCTTTCGTAACGCGCCGTTCCGGCGACATGGGCATTGACGGCGTCGCTCGTCATCCGGCGGGGGCGATCGTCGTGCAGTGCAAGCGCTACGCTGTCGAAAATGCGGTAGGGCGCCGGGAGGTCCAGCAGTTTTGGGGCGCGATCGAGCAGTTCCGCGCCTGGCGCGGGATATTCGTCACGACGTCGCGCTTCACGACCGAGGCGCGCGAGGCTGCCGCGGCCTCGAATGGCAAGCTGGCGCTCGCGGCAATGGACGACCTTCTCCATTGGCACGACAAGGGGCTTTCGATCTAATTCGGACGATGTAGGTAATTTTACCTTGTTCGCTATTGACAGTCGGTAATATTACCGCAATCTTCATCGCCACGCCCCCGCTTCGGGGCGGACGATGGAGCCGATATGTCCCGACCGCCCAAATCCAAACCCCAGACAGCCGCGCCCGAAACCGCAGCCGCGTCCGCGCGGCGCGCGACGAAGCGCCGCAAATCCGGCGCATCGGCGCGCCGCCGCCGCGTCGCGAAAATGGCGGAGGCGCTCGACACGGCCGAGCGCTCGCTCGCGGAAACCAGCACGCAGGCGCAGGCCGCTCGCATCGCGGCGCTGGAAGCCTCGATCGCCGAGGCGATGCGCGAAAACGCCGACCTGGCCCGCCGTCTCGGCCGCGCCCTCGCCGAGTGTTGCAACGCCGAGCAGGAGGTGGAGCTGCTCCGCGCCGTCGTCGTCGAGACGGCGATTTCCAATCACGCCAATGGCTCGAGCCTTCGCGCCGCCGCCAAATCCCGCAACATCGCCAACACCCTCGAACGCTCGCATATCCTGCGTTCCGGCGGCGCCGAGATCGCGACCGACGGGGTTCTGCGATGAAGGGCGCGATCTACACGGAGCTATACCAAGCGCTTTTCAACGAGCTTCGCCCTGAGCTGCTGGACAAATACAATCACGGCATCGCCATTCGCGCCGTCTTTGCCGAAGAAATGGAGACGCGCCGCGTCGAGCGCGAGGCCGAGCGCGCCGAGTTCGCAAAAAATCAGACGATCTGGCGCGACGAGCTGGACGAGCGTCGCGCGGACCAGCGCGCCGCTGACGCTCGCATCGCCGAGCTGAACCTCGAGGTCGATAGGCTGCGCGCCAGCAACCACGACAAGCATAAAAGCTACGTCGCGCTGCGCGATGCGATCCTCGCGACCTTGCGCGACGAGCTGCGCTCATGGGCCGGATCGGCCGAGGATCATGAGCTGATCGAAGCCCTGCAGATCGAGCTGACGAAGCGCGACGAAACGCTGCTCCAATATCGTGAATATTACGAGTCCGCACAGCGCGACGCCGAGCAGCGCAATGCGCAGCTCGCCGCAGCGGGAGAGCGCGAGGCGAAGCTCGCGCATGATCTCGCGCTCGCCAACGCCGCGACGGAAGAACTTCAGCGCCTCAACGCGACGCATCGCGCGACCATCGACAATTACCAGCGTCATTGCGCCGATCTTCAGGCCGCAGGCGTCGAGATGATGCTTCATTTTTCCAAGCTGTCGCAGCGCGATCGCAATCGCGTCGACCATCATCACGTCACTGCGTCGCTTCGCGACCATTTGCCCCTTTAGCCCTCGAGGCTCGCCATGCGCGACATTCCCCCTGATAGCGATTTCATCATCATCCGATGCGCCGTCGCTTCCATCCCCGCGACGCTGGACCTCGACGACGAGGCGGCTCTGCTCCGCCATCTCATCGCCGATCACACTCTATCGCTTCGCGAGGCCATCCGTCTCGCGCCGCGCATCCGCCATTTGGCGCGCCACGCTCGCGTTTTTGGGCTCGCCGATGCGCTCGCCCTCGGCCAGCCGGAGCAGGCCGCCGCGCCGCGGCCGCGCGCCATCGTCGAGCAGAGGAGCGCCGCATGAGCCCGGATGATTTCACCAAGCCGCCGCGCCCGCACGGCCCGCGCGAGCGCCTCGCCGCCGCCAGCCCGGCGCGACGCCGCGCCAAGATTTCCTGCGCCGCGCGCCCCGTGCCGGAAATCCGCGCGATCTCCAAGGAGCGTCCGGACGCGCTGTGCACGAGCCGTCGATATGACGGAACGCCCACCGTCACGGTCTCTCTGCCCCGCCTGGCCTTTTTGGAAAAGGACGTCCGATGAGCGAGATCATTGACGAAGAGCTGCCGCTATCCCTCATCACGCGCCTGTCGCCGCTCAATCCGCGCCAGGACATGGACAGCGACGTCTCGACGCTCGCGGCGACGATCCACGCGTGCGGGCTCTTGCATCCGATCCTCGTTTGCCCGGTCCCGTATGAAAGCACCTATGCAGTCTTGGCCGGGGGCCGTCGATGGCGCGCTCTGCGCCTGCTCGAGTCGAATGCGCCCGCATACGTGCGCATCGTGCGCGTCCGGGTCTTCAAAGGCTCGGACGCGGAGGCGCGCGAGGCCGCGCTCGCCGAAGCCGTTGGCCAAAAGCCCCTTCACCCCGTCGAAGAGTTCGAGGCCTTTGCGGACCTCGAAAAGGCCGGCTTCGATATTCCGACGATCGCGCGCGACTTCGCCTTGACCGATCGACATGTGAGGCAACGCCTCGCGCTCGGGCGCTTGAGCCCGCGCGTCCGCGCTCTGTGGCGCGACGGCAAAATCAGCCGCGATCTCGCGGAGGTCTTCACGGGCGGCACGATCGAGGCGCAGGACGCCGTTCTCGACGGCTGCAATGACGCGCCGCAGCTCTATTTCGTGCGCAAGGCGCTGCGGCGCGAGGGCGTCGGCGCGCATGAGGCGCTCGCGAAATTCATTCTCGGCGAGCCGGCGCGGCGCGCCAGCTACGAGCTTTTGGGCGGGCGCATCGAAGAGAGTCTATTCTCGGAAGAGACGATCTTGCTCGACCGCACGATCGCGAGGAATTACGCCGACGGCTATTTGCTCGAGGCCGCCGAAGAGATCATGCAACAAGAGGGCTGGGGCCGCGCGGAGATCGAGGGCGGCGCCGATCCCGATCCTCTCCCGATCGAGCCCGACTACACAGCCAAGGAAGAGCGCCGCATCGACGCCATTCGCGCCGAATGTCGCGAGTGCGCGGACGGCGATCGTCGCCTCGCGCTCGATAAGGAAGCCGAAGATATCGACCTTCGCGCGTTTCTCCGCGCCGTGTCGAAGAAGCAGCGCGCGACGCTCGGCGTGCGCGCCGAGCTGGACAGCGAAGGCCGCCTCGAGATCATCCGCGCCGTCCCCCAGGCGGAGCCCGAGGAGGAGCTCGAGGAGGAGGAGAGCGCCGCGCCGACGTTCTCGCGCACGAAGGACGGCGAGATTGCGAAGACGCGAGAGCGCGGCGAGCCGGAGCCGCCGGCGATCCCGCCGCCGCCCGGCGGCAAGGAAGCGGAAGAGATCATCCGCGATGCGCTCGGCGGCGGCCTCGCGCGATCGACGGCGCGCAATCCTTATTTAGCGCTGGCGCTCGCCACGGCCGCGCTCGGCTGCTCGCATGGCTGCGTCGGAGTTGGGCTGCGCACGACATTCGATGATCCGCCGGAGCCGCCGCGCCATGATCTGCTACAGCGCCTCGAGCCCTCGCATTTTTCGACCGCGCTCGCCATTGTCGCGACGAGCCCGCTCGCCGATCTCACCGCCGCCTTCGCCGAGCTGGTGGCGCGCACGATTTGCTTTGCCGATGTGAAGCCTGCGCAGCTGCAGAATTTCGCCACGCTCGCGCAGCGCTTAGGGGCGGTGCGAGCCGACGTCGCCGAGGCGCTCGACTATAAGGCGCTGTTCCAAGCCCTTTCGCGAGAGGATGCGCTCGACGCGATCCGCGCGATCGACGGAGAGGCCGCCGCGCTGGACGCCGCCAAGCTGCGCAAGCCGAAGATCGTCGAGCGCGCGGCCATCCTCGCCAAGGACCGCAAATGGCTTCCCGAGGCGCTGGAGAAGCTCTGCGAAAGGGAGGCGCAAGATACGCGCTCGACGGCGCAGGCCATGGTCGAGGCGATCGAGGCGGATGAGGAAAGCCAGACGGCCGAGGCGATTTACGCGGAGGTCGCGGCCGAGGAGGCGCAAGCGGATAAGCGGGAGGCGGAGGAGGGCGCGGCCGACGCCGGGGCCTTCGTCGCCGCGCGCAATTGGGCGCGCGAGGTCGAGCTGGCCTGCATCGCGACGCGCGGGCTGCATATCATGTCGCGCTTTCTGATCGAGCGCTGCTATCCGAGCGAGGGCGCCGCAAATTACGCAGTCTCGGATTTCCGATCCGATCTGCAGGCCTTCGGCCAGAGCATCAATCCCGATTTTCACATCGATGCGCATGAGCAAGACGCCGTGCTCTTCGACCTCGGCGTCACTGCGAAGCGCAAGGTGAAGAGCGGCTATGTGCTTCTCGGCCTCGCCTGGCGAGAAATCGGCGACAAGGCGAGAGATGCAGCGGAATGACACGCATCCACGAAACCCCGAAGATGCGGCTGGAGACGCTGGACCATGCTCTCGCCGCGATCACTTTGGCGGAGCGCATGCTCGCTGAATTCATGCCGATGTTCGTGCGCTTCGCGAAGGAGAGCAGGGCGCCGGCCGAGAGCGGACACATCCTCTCGCCCGAATTTTTTACCTCGGCGCAACGCCGAGCATCGATTGCGATCGTCGCGCCGCAATTCGACGCCGCCGCGCGCTTCGTGAGCGATGCGCGGCGTCATCGCGAATTGGCCGCGGCGGTCATCAAGAAGGTTTCGCGCGCAAAGTCGGAGAATGCGAAGTGACCAGAACAATCGGACAGGCCGCCGCGGCGGCTGACGCGGCAATCGCTCGCGAAAAGCGCAAGCCCCTCACGGCGCGCTTCAAGGCAAAATATCTCCACGCTCTGCGCTTCATCCTGGACGACGCCGATGAGGGAAGCCTCACGCGCGGTGTCGGCCTGTTGATCGAGCCAGCGCCGGGCGGCGGAGCCTTGCTGATCGCAACAGATGGCCGCGCTCTCGCGGTCATCCATGACGCGAACGGGCGCGCGAGCCAGCCCTTCCGCGCATTGGTTCCGAAGCGCTTTCGCGAACGCTGCGCGCCGGCGAAGCCGCTCGAAATTTTCGATGAAGGCGAAGATACGATCGAGCTGCCGGAATGGGCGCAGCCCGGAGACGTTCATCTTTTCGACAGCTGCGCCGTCCTGTTCCCGCAAATGAACCATCCCGACATCAGCGATGACTTCGATGCGCCGGCGCTCGCAAATGTGCGCGCCGCGACCGACGAGAATTGGAAAACGGAAGATTATCGCCTCGACGATCGCGACTTGCTGGACTGGCGACGGCCGTTCTCGGAGAAGAGAGCAGACATAGTTCCGCATGCGTTTCTATCGCCGTCGCTTTTCTCTGTCTTTGGCCCATTTCGCGAACTCGCTTCGCTCGCGCTCAACGGCATTCTGCCGAGCCTTGCGCTGAAATTCGGCGACGGCGTCGCGCCGGCGATCGTGAAGGTCGAGGCGCTCCCGGAATTCGTCGGCGCGATCATGCCGCTCCGCGCCTTCGATGTTCCGCCGGACTTGCCCGATTTCATTCGTCGCGCCGAGCAGCCCGCCACATAGGAGCAGAGTCAATGAGCGACGTTTCGCGACGTTCCTTTCTCAGAACAGCAGCGGCGGCAGCCGGAGCCGCAGCTATTCCGACAGCGGCCGCCGGCGAACAGATCGCGTCGATCGCTGGCCTCGCTGGGACGATCGCACCACGCGCCGAGCACCCTTGGCGCTTTTGGAGCACCTACGACCAGGAAACCTACTACGACCCCTGCGATACAATCGAGGAGGCGATCGCCAACGCGAAGCGCGAAGGCTATTCGCATATCGCCCGCTGCCAGCAGCAAGACTACGACCTCGAAATTCCAGGCTGGCGAATTCGTGAAATGCTCGTCGTCGTCAACGAAGAAAAGATCGGCGAAGCTGAATTCCCGAGCTTTTCACCCGAGGCCGAAGCTGACTTAGAGCAGATGATCGCCGCGACGCTCCGCGCATGGGCCGACAAGCACAAGATCGACATGACGGCATGGAGCTTTGCGGCAACAGAGGACCTCCAGAATGTCCCGCTTGACGAAGAGGGCGGAGAGCCTGCGAAGGTCGATCTTTCGCCCAAAGAACTTGCGCGGAGTTTCTCCGTCCGCGCCCCGATCGGAACGCCATGCATCTATTATCCGATCAGGCCTTTCGCTCAAAGCGAAGCCGAGCATACGCGCATTCGCTCTGAAGCGTGGGCGCTCGGCCATGGCGCCGTCGTGGTGATGATCGAAGGCCGCTCCGGCGGCGTCAGCATCGATCATCTGGTTTTCGAAGGCGCGCAAATCCCATGAAGCGGCGCCGCATCGCGTGTCCGCATTGTGCGGCAAGGGCCGAGGAAGAGAGATTTCTCTTCTACGCCGAGCAAATCGCCGCTCGCCTTACCGAACACGTGAAAAAGCGCGATAGGGCCGCCCGTCTGATCGCCGCTGGCTTCGAGCTCGCTGAAATCGTCGAGATGACAGGTCTTTCGGAGGAGGGCGTCGCTCATCTCACCGAAGAGACCTCGCCAGCCTCATCACCACAGAATTAGCCGTATCCGAAAGGAGACACGATGACTGAAGGCTATGTTCCGCAAGAATTCTGCGACGAGGACACCCCGCCGCCGCGCAAGAGCCCGGACGATTGGATTGTCGAGATCAACGGCGCCTTCTATCTCGACGAGAGCGATATCCCCCATGCAGACAAAGATTCGACGACCTTCCCCCTGGAGAATGGGAAGCCCTATCGCTTCGAGCGGCTCGAGGATTTCGGCGAGGCGATGCTCACCATTCGCGACGACAGCTCCTATACCGTTGATCGCGATATGCCGCCAGGAGCGGACCAGCTCTACGTCCCCTACGACTCGGAGACGCTCTCCGGATCGATCGCCGAGCTGGTGAAAAACTGCGGCGGAGATCTCGGCCCCGGCGAGCATGTCGTCTCCTATTTCACCTATCACGACGAGGTTTGGAGCTTCGACGCCGAGGCGAAGGCCTTTTTGCGAGGCGCGGCATGACCCGCGCGCGCCATTGCCCCCGCGATCCGATCGGGCTTTCCGTCGAGAGCGCGGCTGCCTTTATCGGGGTAAGCCCAGAGCTTTTTCAAAGGGCGGTCGACGACGGGTCCATGCCCATTCCGCGTAAGCTCGGAGGCCGGCTCATTTGGGACGCCGATGAGATCGCCGAGGCGATGCGGCGCCTGCCGCGGAAAGCCGTGAAGGAGTCGAAAGAGTCTAATGACAATGGCCGCTGGAAAAAGCTCCAACTCTAGGCACGGGGACGCCCTGCCGCGCCACGTCTATGAAGAGCCCGACCGCCATGGGAATGTCAGGGTCTATTATCGCAAGGGTCATGGGCCGCGCATTCGGATCACAGCCCGGCCTGGAACCGAGGAGTTTTGGCGACAATATGCGCTCTGCGCGGCGGGCCATGCGCCCGAGGCGCCGCGCCGCGACCGCAAACCCCAGCCGGGAACGTTCCGAGCCCTCGTGGTCGATTATATGGTGTCCGTCGATTTTACCCGGCTCAATCATGCGACCAGGGCGCAGCGCCGGCGCGTGCTCGAATCGATGCTCGGCGAGCGGCTGAACCGGGAGAGCGAGGATATTTTCGCGGATGTTCCCGTGAGCGAGATTTCTCCGGCGCACGTCAAGTTGCTGCGCGATCGAAAGGCCGACGCGCCGGAGGCCGCCAATCACCGGCTAAAGACGCTCGGGCCGCTTTTCAAATGGGCGATCTCGGAGAAGCGGATGGAGACCAATCCCGCGCGGGATGTGGCCAAGTTCAGGACCGGCTCTGAGGGTCATCATACCTGGACCGTTGATGAGGTCGCGGATTTTGCGCGCCGTCACCCCCTCGGCTCGAAGGCCTATCTAGCGCTCGCCCTGCTGCTGTTTTCTGGGCAACGCATCTCGGATATCGCCCGGTTCGGCCGCCGCAACGTGGGGGAGGATGGAGAGGGCCTCCCGGTCCTCCGCCTGACGCAGGTGAAAAATCGAGGCCGAGACCCGGTTTCCCTCGAGCTGCCCATTCTGGAGCCGCTCTCGGAGGCGTTGATGCAGACGCCGGAGGTCGGAACGGCGGCGTTTCTTGAAACGGAATATAAAAAGCCTTTTTCTATCAAGGGCCTCGGCAATAAGTTCCGCGATTGGTGCGACGAGGCGAAGCTCCCCCACTGCTCCGCGCATGGCCTGCGCAAGGCGGGAGCGACGATCGCCGCCGAGAATGGCGCGACCGAGTATCAGCTCATGGCGATTTTCGGATGGCGGAGGGCTGAGCAGGCCGCAGAATATGTGCGCAAGGCGCGTCAGAAAAAGCTGGCGCGCGCGGCGATGCACCTGATCGTGCCGCCGCCGAAAAATCCCTCACTTTCGAGCAGCCAAGCCGCTGGTGAGGGAAATGGCAGACATAAGCTGCTGAAATTCTTGGAAGCGAGTTGACTGCTGGAGGCCTCGGAGGGAATCGAACCCCCGTACAAGGATTTGCAGTCCTCTGCGTAGCCACTCCGCCACGAGGCCCCGAACGTCGGCGCCGAAAGCTCGACGTCGACGTGAGAAGGCCGCTCATACAGGACTTGCCGACGAACGGCAAGACTTTGCGCATGAGACGGGAAGACCTCGCGCGGCGCGCGGCAAGAGGCTGGTGAATGCTTTCTTGCGCTGCGCGCCGCGGCGGGTCACCAGCGGTTCGGAACGCAGCGGCCCCATTGATTGGGATGCGCGCCAGGGCCGCAGCGGAATCCCGGACGCGGACCATAGCCCGGCGGATGGTGTCCCGGACGCGGACCATAGGCCGGCGGATAGTATCCGGGACGCGGGCCATAGGCGGGCGGCGGCGGGCGACGATTCGGCACGCAACGGCCCCAGGGATCCGCATGCCAGCCGGGGCCGCAGCGCCAGCCGGCCTCCTGGGTCAGCGGGGCGGCGGCGACGCCCTCGGACAGCGGCGCGAGCGGCATGGCCATGGCGGCCGGCGCGGCGACGCCGGCGAGCGCCAGCACGGCGATGAAAGCGAGCTTCAGCTTCATTTGTTTCCTCCTGTCGGAATGCGAAGCGAGGACGAGAGCATTGGCGAAAGCCAGTGAACCAGTCGTGAACGAGTCGCAAAATGAGCGCGGCAACCCTTTGTTAATCGCAATGCTAAGGCTTTGTTCAACTCCGCGAGGCAAGCTGAAGCCTCGTCATTCCAGCGGAGCTCGCAGATGAGGTCGAATTTCACGCCGTTCACGCGCCTTTCGGCCGGCGGCCTGATGCTGGCGGCCGCGGCCGCCGATATCGGATGCGCCGCCGCCGAGCCGCGCCGCTCCCATGCGCGCCCTGCGCCCGAAGCCACGCGAATCGAGGAGCTGGGCGCTCCCAGCGGCAAAGGCTATGACGACATCATCGTGAATCTCGCGCCGCTCGTCGCCGCGAAGCCCGGGAAAGAGGCGCGTCCGGCCGAACGGCCCGCGGCTCCCACTCCAGCCGTCGAGGCGTCCAAGATCGCTGTCGCGGCCCCGGCCGAATCGGCGAAGCCGGCGCCGGCCGTTCCGGTCTTCCTGCGCGAGCCGCTTCCGATCTTGGACAGCGAGCCGGTCTCCGCGAAGGCTCCCGAGCCGGCTCCCGCTGCAGCGCCCCAGGCGGAAAGCGCCGCCGCGCCGACGGCTCGGATCGCGGCGCCCGTCGCGGCAGAGGAGCCCGCCGTCGCGCCCCAGGCGGAGCCTTCGGCCGAGCGAGCTGTCGCGCCCGAGGCCGGCGTCGAGGCGCCCAAAGCCGATGCGTCCGACGCGGCTACGTCCAAGGGCGACGCGCCGACCGCAGAGGCCGTTCCGGCGCCGATCGCCGAAGCGGCGCCGCCCGCCCAGGAGGAAAGCGAATCGCCGCTCGCCCTCTGGCAGGCGTTGGTCGCGGCAGTCGCGCTCGCCGGCCTGCTCGTGATGAAATATCTGCGGCGTGGTCCCGCAGTCGCCAAGGCGGCCGAGCCGGCCGCCTCCAAAGCCGTCGCCCCGCAAGAGGTCGAAGCGGCGCCGGCTGGCCGCTTCGCCATCGTGCTTGCAGCCGCACGCGCGAAACTCGAGCCGCTCCTCACGAAATTCGCCGCGCTGCGCGCCAAGAAGGCCGCGGAAACCGCGCCCCAGGCCGAAGCTGCGCCAAAGGAAGCGGCCAAGAAGGCGGCGTCCAAAAAGCCGAAGACGATGGACTGGACCGAGGTCGCGGCCGCTCTGCGCGCGCGATTCGGCGGCGGCAAGGCCGCGGGAGAGCCGGCGGCGGCGCAGTCCAATCGCGTGATCGCGCTCGTCGATTCGGAGGCTCGGGGACGTGTGGCCGACTCCTGGGAGTCGAGCGAGGACGACGGGCTGGAGCTGCTGGAGCCCGGCGACGCCAGCGCGCGGACGATCGTCATGAACGCGCGACGCAGGCTGCGCGCGGCGCAGAGCTGACGCCGGAATCGAAAATGAATCGAAAGAGATTTGAAGAGCTTTTCTAAACCCGTGTTTCTTCGAGCAGAACCGCGACGCGGCGCGCCGGGGCGAACTGGCGTCGCCGCCGAGAATCGCCTATAGAAAAACGGCGGTTTCGAGCGTCGCCGACGGCTGCCGCCAGGCCTGCCTCGGCGCGCTTCGCTCGAAACGTCCCGCGAGCGCGATCTCCGCGTCCCGCCGCTCTCCCAGGCGGCGGACTCTGAAGCCGCCTCGCCTTTGTCGGCGAGACGGGACGACGACGAGAAGCGCTCTTCCCCAGAGCCGGCGCAACATTGCCGCGGCAGGATTTCGCCGCGGAGCGCGGGACGATCGAAGCGGATTGGCGAGCCATTGGCCGAGAACGACACAGACGACACGCAGCCTCCGACGCACGGCTCAGACATTCGCCCGGTCTCGATCGCCGACGAGATGAAGCGCAGCTATCTCGATTACGCGATGAGCGTGATCGTGAGCCGCGCGCTGCCCGATGTGCGCGACGGGCTGAAGCCCGTGCATCGCCGCATCATGTTCTCCATGCACGAGAACGGCCATACGCCCGATAAGCCTTACGTGAAATCGGCGCGCATCGTCGGCGACGTCATGGGTAAATATCACCCGCATGGCGACGCCGCGATCTATGACGCGCTGGTGCGCATGGCGCAGCCCTTCTCCATGCGGCTGCCGCTCATCGACGGCCAGGGTAATTTCGGCTCGGTCGACAACGACCCGCCGGCGGCCATGCGCTATACCGAGTCGCGCCTCGCCAAGCCGGCTTTGGCACTGCTCGAGGACATCGACGAAGGCACGGTCGACTTCAAGCCCAACTATGACGACAAGGAGATGGAGCCGACGGTCCTGCCGGCGCGCTTCCCGAATCTCCTCGTCAATGGCGCGGGCGGCATCGCCGTCGGCATGGCGACGAATATTCCGCCGCATAATCTCGGCGAGGTGATCGACGCCGCCATAGCGCTGATCGACCGGCCCGACATGGGCGTCGCCGAGCTGATGGAGATCGTGCCGGGGCCGGACTTCCCGACGGCGGCGACGATTCTCGGCCGCGGCGGCATTCGCAACGCCTATACGACCGGGCGCGGCTCGATCATCATGCGCGCCAAGGCCGAGATCGAGACGCTCCGCAAGGAGCGCGAGGCGATCATCTTCACCGAGATTCCCTATCAGGTGAACAAGGCCGCGCTGATCGAGCGCATCGCGGAGCTGGTCCGCGAGAAGAAGATCGAGGGCATCTCCGATCTCCGCGACGAATCCGATCGCCAAGGCATGCGCATCGTCGTCGAGCTGAAGCGCGACGCGGTGGCGGATGTGGTGCTGAACCAGCTCTGGCGGCATACCGCTCTGCAATCGAGCTTCCCGGTCAATATGATCGCGCTCAATGGCGGCCGGCCCGAGCTGCTGACGCTGAAGGACGTTCTCGTCGCCTTCGTGGATTTCCGCGAGAGCGTCGTCACGCGGCGCACCAAATTCCGCCTCGCCAAGGCGCGCGACGCGGCGCATCTGCAGGTCGGCCTCGCCATCGCCGTCGCCAATATCGACGAGGTCATTCGCCTCATCCGCACATCGGCCGACGCCGCCGCCGCGCGCGAGGCGCTTATGGAGCGCGCTTGGCCGGCCAAGGATATGGCGCCGCTGGTGGCGCTGATCGCCGATCCGCGCCATGTGCTCGCCGAGGACGGAACCATTCGCCTCTCCGAGGCGCAGGCGCGCGCCATTCTCGAACTGCGCCTGCAGCGCCTCACCGCGCTCGGCCGCGAGGAGATCGCCGAGGCGCTGAACAAGCTCGCCGCCGAGATCGCCGAATATCTCGAGATTCTGCGCTCGCGTGAAAAGCTGTTCGGAATCGTCAAGGACGAGATGATCGCGGTCAAGGAGGCCTATGCGACGCCTCGCCGGACGCAGATCGTCGATGGCGACGGCGATGTGGAGGACGAGGACCTCATCGCGCGAGAGGATATGGTCGTCACCGTCTCGCACGCGGGCTATATCAAGCGCGTGCCGCTCTCCACCTATCGCGCGCAGCGGCGCGGCGGCAAGGGCCGCTCCGGCATGCAGACGAAGGAAGAGGATTTCGTTCAGCGCCTATTCGTCGCCTCGACGCATACGCCGGTGCTGTTCTTCTCCTCGCTCGGCAGGGCGTACAAGGAGAAGGTCTGGCGTCTGCCGCTGGCGGCGCCGCAGGCGCGCGGCAAGGCGCTGGTCAATCTGCTGCCGCTGGAGCAGGACGAGCGCATCACCACAATCATGCCGCTGCCGGAGGACGAATCGAGCTGGGCGACGCTCGACGCTATCTTCGCGACGACCGGCGGCACTGTGCGCCGCAACAAGCTCTCGGACTTCTCCGATGTGCGGCGCTCCGGCATCATCGCCATGAAGCTCGATGAAGGCGAGGCCATCGTCGATGTCGCCACAGCGGCGGAGCAGGAGGATATTCTGCTGACGACGCGCGAGGGGCAGTGCATTCGCTTCCCGGTCAGCGACGTGCGCGTGTTCCAGGGGCGCACCTCGATGGGCGTGCGCGGCATAGCGCTCGCTGGCGACGACCGCGTGATCTCACTATCGATCCTGCGGCATTTCGAGGCTGTCGGCGACGAGCGCGCCGCCTATCTCAAGCGCGCCGCGGCGCAGCGCCGCAATGCGGGAGCGGACGGCGCGGAGGAGGGCGCGGCCGAGGCCGAGGAGGCCTCGACGGCGATCGAGCTGACCGAGGCGCGCTATCGTGAGATGGAGCAGGCCGAGCAGATCATCCTGACCGTTTCCGAGAACGGCTATGGCAAGCGTTCTTCGTCCTTCGAATATCGCATCACCGGCCGCGGCGGCAAAGGCATTGTCGCCATGGCGGTGAACGCCCGCAACGGCAAGCTCGTCGCCTCCTTCCCCGTGGGGCGCGGCGATGAGATCATGCTGGTGACGGATGGCGGCCAGCTCATCCGCTGTCCGGTGGAAGGCATACGCATTGCGGGCCGCGGCACGCAGGGCGTCATCGTCTTCGACACGGCGGAGGGCGAGCGCGTCGTCTCGGTCGAGCATTTGGCCGACGCCGGCGAGGACGAAGCGGCCGGCGACGCGGGCGGCGAGACCGCCTGAGCCTTCGTCGCGGCCAAAGAAGCGTTTCGCCGGGGGATTTTCGGCGAAACGCAATTTGCTTTCATGAATTGCTCTCGTTGCGCGCAGCGACGCCGCTTCGATAAACGCAACCCCACGTCAATGGCGCACGCCCGCGCCTCGGGCTAGATTGCCGCAACGCCGAGATTGCCGAAGAAGGAGACGAACGCATGCTCACGATCTGGGGACGGCGCAACTCCTTCAATGTGCAGAAGGTCATGTGGCTCGTCGGCGAGCTCGCGCTCGATCACGCCCATGTGCCGCTCGGCGGCGCTTTCGGCGGGCTGGACGATCCGCAGTTTCGCGCGAAAAATCCGCATGGCCGCATCCCCGTCATCGACGACGAGGGCGTGGTGGTGTGGGAGTCTCACGCCATTCTGCGCTATCTCGCCGCGCGCCATGGCGGCGAGGCGTTCTGGCCGGCGGATCCGGCGACGCGCTCCTTCCCCGATCGCTGGATGGATTGGGCGCAGACGACTCTGCAGCCGCCTTTCGTCGACGGCGTGTTCATGGGCTATTACCGCACGCCGGAGGAAAAGCGCGACTGGCCGGCGATCAACGCGGCCGTCGCGCGCTGCGCGCAGCATTATCGCTTCCTCGACAGCTGGCTGGCGGATCGTCCTTTCCTCGCCGGCGACGAGCCGACGCTCGCCGATATTCCCGCCGGAACGACGCTGTTTCGCTATTTCTCGCTCGACATAGAGCGGCCGTCGCTCCCCAATGTCGAGGCCTGGTATGCGCGTCTGTGCGAGCGGCCGGCCTATCGCCAGCATGTGATGGTGCCCTTCGACGATCTGAAAGGGTGACGCCAAAGGCGCTCGGCGACGAGGATGTTTCCATGAGCGTTCCGCCGAAGACGAAAATGACTGCCGAAGAGTTCGTGGCGCGCTCTGTGCTCGCGCGCACGGCGATGAGAACGCGCCGCGACTAATCTCCTCCGCATCCGATCGCAATGATTTCACGCGACGGTTTCAGATAGGAGATTGAAAATGTCCAAGGTGCTTTTCATCGACACCAAGACCGAGCTCACCCTCGCGCCGGGCGCGACCGTTCATGGCTGGTGGAACAACGCCTCGCCCTTCAACGCCGTGTGGGACGCGCAGGCCGTGCCTTTCGCCACCGGCAGCACGGCGACCGGCTTCAACCAGGACACCTCGCTCGAGGTGACGCGCGTTTGGCGTCATTACACGGTGACGGAGATCAAGCCGAATCCGCAGTCGCAGACGGTCGACACCAAGGACGAGACCGAGATTCACTACGAGGTGAAGAATATCGGCAATTCGGTCGCGAAGTTCCATGTGGTGCTGAGCGCGATCTACGAGTGACGGCGTCGGAGGCGCGAGCCGAAAGGCTCGCGCGATCCGTCAATCATGCGCGACGAACACGGCGGCGCAGCCGACAATGTCGATCTCGACATTGCGGAAGCGCCCCCGGAACGCATCGCGCAATCCAACGAGATCGTCGTCCCTGTTCGAGAACACGCCTTTGCGATTGTAGAATTCCATCAGCCGCCGCGCCGCGCCGGAACGCTCGACGCCGCCTTGCAGCAAGGTCGAGCCGAAAAAAACGGCGCCCTCATTCGTCAGCGCCTTCAGATGGTCGAAGACGACGGCCTTTTCCGTTATCGCGCCCGGCAGGCAATGCAGCAGATAATTGACGCCGACAGAGTCGAATTTCGGCGCGTCGAAAGCGATCGGCTCCAGCACATTGCGCCGATAGCTCTCCGGCGAATAGCGCGCGATGCGCGCCGCCGCGAAGCGCAGAGCATCCGCGTTCAAATCCATCAGCGCGACGCGCGGCGCGGCGGCGGGAAAGCGGCAATGGTCGAGGTAATATCCCGTGCCGACGCCGACATCGAGATGATTGCCCGACACATGCGCGTCATAGAGCGCGCGCAGGCGCGGCGTCGGACATTTCCAGACGAAGCGGTTGGAGAGGCCGAGCACCAGAAGATCGTAGAGCCGCAGAACCGCGGGCGTGTAGACGGCTTGGCCGGCGGCGATCTCTTCGGGACTGGCGGTCATCTTCGTTACGTCCTATTGCTCGACGACGCCTTTTTCGACGTGAGGGAGCCAATGCCCATTCTACGCTATTCCGCGGCTTCGCCCTACGCCCGCAAGTGCCGCATCGTCGCCGAGCTGCTCGGCTTCGGCGCGAGCGTCGAGCTCGTCGGCGCCGACACGACAAATCCCGCCGATTCGCTGCGCGCGCAAAACCCGCTCGGCAAGGTGCCCGTGCTCATCCTCGACAGCGGCGAGACCATCTATGACAGCCGTGTGATCTGCGAATATTTCGATCTTCTCGCCGGCGGCAAGCTCATTCCGCACGATCCCGCCGCGCGAATCGCGGCGCTGACGCTGCAGGCGCTCGGCGACGGCATGAACGACGCCGCACTGCTGATCCGTTACGAAATCACACGGCCGGAGGCGCTGCGCTCCGCCGATTGGATCGCCTTGCAGAGCGGCAAGCTCGACCGCGCGCTCGCTGCGCTCGACGCCGCGCCGCCGGCCGGCCCGACAACGATCGGCCATGTGGCCGTCGCCGCAGCGCTCGGCTATCTCGATCTGCGTTTCGAAGGCGCTTGGCGCGCGAAATATCCCGCGCTCCTCGCCTGGCTCGACGCATTTTCGCGCGAGGTTCCGGCCTTCGAGGCGACGCGCGTCGCCTAGCGTGAGTCGGGCTCAGATTGAACCGGAATCACGCTAGACCTCTTTGTTCTGCCGCGTTTTCTTCACGCGAACCGGCTCCCGCTTCGCTCGAAAACACTCTAAAGGCCGCCGGCGCCTCACATGCGCGCCGGCAGCTTGTCCTCCTCGGCGAGATTGGAGAAGCGCGTCACCTCCGCCTCGAACGCGAGCGTCACCGTTCCCGTGGGGCCGTGACGCTGCTTGCCGAGGATCGCCTCGGCGCGCCCATGCACGCGCTCCATCTCGTTCTGCCAGGCGATATGCTCCTCCGTGCCCTCGCGCGGCTCGCGATTGCGCAGATAATATTCCTCGCGATAGACGAACATCACCACGTCGGCGTCCTGCTCGATCGAGCCCGATTCGCGAAGGTCGGAGAGCTGCGGGCGCTTGTCGTCGCGGCTCTCGACCTGACGCGAGAGCTGCGAGAGCGCGATGACCGGCACCGCCAGCTCTTTGGCCAGCGCTTTGAGGCCCGTGGTGATCTCGGTCAGCTCCTGCACGCGATTGTCGCCGCGCGATTTGGAGCCGGAGAGCAGCTGGAGATAGTCTACGACGAGCAGATCGAGCCCGCGCTGGCGCTTCAAGCGCCGCGCTCGCGCGGTGAGCTGGGCGATGGAAATGCCGCCGCTCTGATCGATGAAGAAGGGCACGCTCTGCATCTCGCGCGCCGCCTCGGCGATGCGGCGGAAATCATCCTCGTTTATGTCGCCGCGGCGGATCTTGTAGGAGGGCACGCCGGATTGCTCGGCGATGACGCGCGTCGCCAATTGCTCGGCCGACATTTCGAGCGAGAAGAAGCCGACGATGCCGCCATTCGCCGCCTTGATCGAGCCGTCCGGCAACTGCTCCGGCACATAGGCCTTGGCGATGTTGAAGGCGATATTGGTGGCGAGCGCCGTCTTGCCCATGCCGGGACGGCCGGCGACGATGATGAGATCTGACTTCTGCAGCCCGCCCATCTTCTCGTCGAGATCGACGAGCCCGGTGGCGACGCCGGAGAGATGCCCGTCGCGCTGATAGGCGCTGCTCGCCATATCCATGGCGGTGGAGAGCGCGTCGGCGAAACGCTGAAAGCCGCCGTCATAGCGGCCGGTCTCGGCCACCGCATAGAGCTTGCGCTCGGCTTCCTCGATCTGCTGGCGCGGCGCCTGATCGACCGGCGCGTCGAAGGCGGAATTGACGATATCCTCGCCGATGACGATCAGCTCGCGCCGCACCGCGAGATCATGGATCGTGCGGCCATAATCCTCGGCGTTGATGATCGTCGTCGCCTCGCGGGCGAGCCGGGCGAGATAGGCCTGCATGGTGACGCCGCCGGGCAGCTCCACATCGCCGAGATGCGTCTTCAGCGTCACCACGGTGGCGACGCGGCCGGCGCGAATGATCTGCGACGCGACCTCGAAGATGCGCCTGTGCAGCTCTTCGGAAAAATGCTCGGAGCGCAGGAAATCGGAGACGCGATCGAAAGCGTCATTATTGACCAATATGGCGCCGAGCAGCGCCTGCTCGGCTTCGATATTGTGCGGCGGCGTGCGATAGGCGGGCTGGTCGAGCATCTCTCTCTCTGAAACGGGACGGAGCATGGTCATCACGACGCGAAGGACATCGCCGAAGGACCGGAGCTCCGCTCCCGCGCGAGGGAGTCGAGCGCCATAGGCGGCCGGTCGACTGCTCCCCCGAATCGCGGGAACGTCCGCCCGGCCTTTCGCCTCATTGCCTCTGATGGATGTCTTCGATGCTCGTGAACGCGTTGCGACAGGCACTCGAGAACGGCGGCGAATTTGCCCGAAGGAGAGAGCGGCGCCAATGACAAAGATCGCGCGAAGGCCGATCGGACGGCGCGCAGCGACTTTGTGAGTCATTTCCACATGCTACAGCGCAGCTTATGGCGTATCTGCGTGAAATCCTTTGAGTGTGACAATTTCGTCACGGCGAATCGCTCAGGCATGAAAAAGGCCGGAGACGCGGGCGTCTCCGGCCTTTTTCGATAGAGCGAATCGGTCGCGAGCGATCAGAGCTCGACGTCGCCGGCCTCGGCCAGAGCGGCGCCGACCTCGAGGCCGAGATCGTCCAGCGTCGTCTCCTCGCGGACGGCGGCGGCCTCGCCGCGCGCCTGACGCTCGGCCTCCTCGGCGGAGCGGGCGACGTTGACGATGATCTTCACCTCGATCTCGGGATGCAGCTGCACCGGCACATTATGCAGGCCGAGCGCCTTGATCGGATGCTGCAGCTCGATCTGATTGCGGCTCAGCGAGAAGCCGCCGGCGGTCGCCGCGTCGGAAATATCGCGCGGGGCCACGGAGCCATAGAGATGGCCGCTCTCGCCGGCCTGGCGGATGATGACGAAGCTCTGACCCTCGAGCTTCTCGGCGACGGCCTCGGCCTCCTTGCGGGCGGTGAGGTTGCGCGCCTCGATCTGAGCGCGCTGCGTCTCGAAATGCTTCTTGTTGCTTTCCGTGGCGCGCAGCGCCTTGCCGCGCGCGAGCAGGAAGTTGCGCGCATAGCCGTCGCGCACGCGAACGGTGTCGCCCATCTGGCCGAGCTTGGCCACGCGCTCCAGCAGAATGACATCGACCATGGGTTCTCTCTCCTCGTGTCTCTCGAATTGATGCCGCGGCGATCTCAGCCGCGCCGCGCCTGCGCCGCTTGCCTGCGGCTTCGGAACGAAAACGCCGCATCGGCGACGCCGATGACGGTGAATAGGACGATCGGCCAGGCGAACAGGCCGATGACGATATAGATGACGGTGAGCGTCACTCCGCCGATGCGCGTGCCGCGCAGCAGAAAGTGAACGACGGCGAGGCCCTGCATCGCGAGAGCGAGGCCGAGCGTCTCCGCGAGCACCAGACCGATCTCGCCTGGGAGGTCGCCGAGATAGGCGAGGGCGCAGGCGGCGAGAAAGGCTCCGGCCGCCGCGCGCGGCAGCACGAATTCCTGCGCAATGTCGGGCCAGGGCCGCGGCAGCGCCTCGGAGGCGCGGGCGAGCAGGCCTGCGCCCCAGAGATTGAGCGCATGGCTGAACAGAGTGAGCGCGGCGAGCGTCGCCGGGAAGGCGAAGACGACGAGCGCCGAAAGCTGGCTGGCGTCGAGCTTGTCGCCGAGGTCCTGCGTGCGGATGAGATCCTCGATCGCCATGAAGGCGCGCGCCCGCAGCGGGTTCAGCGCCTCGTCGAGGCTGCCGAAGCGAATCGCCGCTATGGCGACCGCCGCCGAAACGGCGGCTGCGACCGCGCCGCCGGCGGCGAGCACAGCCCAGGCCGGCGCATGGGACGTCACCAGCTCGCGGCCGCGCCAATTGGCTCCAGAGACGACATAGGCGGCGGCGAGCGCCGGCAGCGCGACCAGAAAAGCGTAGACGAGGCCGAAGATCGGATTGGGCCAGATCGACAGCAGGCCCGTCGCGATCAGGCCCGCGGTCGCGCCATGGCGCAGGCCGAAGCCGAGCGCGACGATGGAGATCGGCAGCGGCGCGAGAAAGGCGAACAGAACCGACGCCGAAGTGCCCTTGGTGAGGACGGCGAACACGGCCGCGCCCGCGAGACCGCCGCCGATGGAGGCGAAGATCTGCGAGAACGAAAAGTCGCCGTTGTCGGGAACGGGCAGTTTCTTGCGTTCGGGTAGAAGCTGGGGCATGGGCTCAACGCTTGTTCGAGGGCGAGCGCGATCATCTCGCGTCCAGCCCCCTGAACGCCGGCGAAGCCCGCCTTTTAAGGCGAGCGATCTCTCCCGGCAAGGGTGGAAGCGCGAAAAACCCGCTTCGTATAGCCGAAAACGTCGCCGGAGCGGCGTTTTTCGCCGTTATTGGCGGCGCAGAGCCGGGCCGGGCTTCTCGCCGAGCACGCGCCAGCTGCCCAAGAGGCCGAGGCCGACGGCGAAGGCCAGCGCGCCGAGCGTCGTCAGCGCGACCGGCCAGGGGCGGAAGACGAAATCCATCCGCATCAGCGCCTCCAATATGAAGGCCGCAGCGCCGGCGCCCGCGATGACCGAGAAGAGGCCGGCCACGAGGCCGAGCAGAGCGAATTCCAGCGCGAAGGCGCCGGTCAGCCAAGCGCGCGTCGCGCCCAGCGTCTTCAATATTATGGCGTCGCGCTGGCGTCCGCGCTGGCTCGCCGCCACCGCGCTCCCGAGCGCCAGCGCCGCTGTCACAATGGCGAGGCCGGCGGCCGCCCGCGCCGCGAAGGTCAGCTGATCGGCGATCTTCTCCACCGCCTCCAGCGCATCCTTCACCCGCAGCGCCGCGACTTGCGGAAACCGCGTAGCCGCTTCGCGCGTCAGCCTTTTGTCGCGCTGCGGATCGTCGCGATCGGCGAAGGCGACGGTGAAAATCTCCGAGAAGGGCGCGTCGGCGAAAGCGTCGGGCGAGAACACCATCATGAAATTAATGCCATAGCTGCGCCAGTCGACGCGGCGCAGATTGGCGATGCGGACGGTGAGATCGCGGCCGAGCACATTGACGACGATCTCGTCGCCGACAGCGAGGCCGAGCCCTTCGGCGACGCGCGCCTCCAGCGAGACGAGGGGCGGGCCGCTGCGTCCATCCTCCCACCATTGTCCGGCGACGATCTCCGAGCCCTTGGGCGGCGTCGCGGCGAAGGTGACGCCGCGGTCGCCCTCCAGCGCCCAGGCGATATCGTCCGGGGGCTTCAGATTCTCGGAGCGCACGCCCTTCACGGCGACGATGCGGCCGCGCATCATCGGCACATGCTCGATGCGCGCGTCGGCGGAGAAGGAGGAGAGGAAGGCGGCGAATTCGTCCGCCTGCTCCTTGGCGACGTCGACGAAATAGAAGCTCGGCGTACGGCTCTTCTGCGCCTGGAACAATTCCGCGTGAATCGAGCCCTCGATCAGCGCCAGCGCGACGAGAAGCGTTTGCGTCACGCCGAGCGAGACGATCAATGTCGCGGCGAGGCTCTTGGGGCGGCGAATATTGCCGATCGCATGGCGCAGCCGCGCGCCGGGCGCATGGGCGAAGCGCCGCGCCGCACGGACGACGAGAGCCGCGACGCCGCGCAGCAGCACGAAGGCCGTGGCGGTGGCGGCGATATAGGTCGCCGCGAGCTTCTTGTCGGCGGCGGTGAGCATGACCAGGGCCACGAGAACAGCCGCGGCGGCGAGCGCTGCGAGCAGAAAGACGCGGGGAGGGGCTTTCTCCTCGGCCTCGTCGCGCAACAGCCGCGCGACGGGCGTCCCATAGGCGCGGCCGAGCGGCGGCAGCGCGAAGATCAGCGCCACCAGCAGCCCATAGGCCGCTCCGACCGCGAGCGAGCGCGCATCGAGCGTCGGCGCGAAGGGCAGGGGAATGGAGGCCGAAAGAGAGAGGTCGGCGAGATAGGGAAAGGTCGCGCCAATGGCGAGGCCGCCGATGACGGCGAGGCCGGCGACCAGCAGCACCTCGACGAGCGCCATTGCGAAGACGCGCGAGGCCGGCGCGCCCAGCGCTTTTAAAATTGCGAAAGCGTCGCGCTTTCTGGCGACGAAGCCGGAGACGGCGTTGGCGACGCCGGCGCCGCCCGCGACGAGCGCGGTCAGCGCCACCAGCGTCAGCAGCTGGGTGAAGCGTTCCTGACTGCGCGAGAATTGCGGGGAGACCGCGTCCCGCTCGCGCAAATCCCAGCCGGCGTCGGGAAAAGCCGCGGTCAGCGCCGTGATGAAACGCTTCACCTCGGCGTCGCTGGCGACGGCTTCGGTCTTGCCGAGCGAGACGCGCGTCAGCCAGCGCACCACGGCGCCCGGCTGCGTCAGCCCGGTCGCCTTCAGCGCCTCCTGGCTCATCAGCACGCGCGCGCCGAAGCCGAAGGCCCCGGCGAGCTTGTCCGGCTCGCTCGAAAGCTCGGCTGTGAGCGTGAAGGAGCCGGAGCCGATCTTCACAGAGTCGCCGATCTCGAGGCCGAGCCGGGCGATAAGTCCGGCGTCGGCGACGAGGCCGAAGCCGGCCTCACTCGGCGCCAGAGCCTCGGCGAGCGGCTGCGCGGGCGTCAGCCCGACTGCGCCTTGGCCGGGATAGGCCGAATCGACGGCCTTTATTTCGATCAGCGCGGCCTCGCCGCTCGCCGAGCGGGCCATGGCGCGCATCAAGCCGATCTCGCAGACGCGGCCGTCGCGTTCCAAGAACTCGCGCTCTTGCGGCGAGAGCCGCCGCATTGTGGTGGCCACAGAGACGTCGCCGCCCAGAATCGTGCGTCCCTCGCGGGCGAGGCCGTCGGCGAGCGAGCGCGACACGGCTCCGACGCCGGAAATGGCGGCGACGCCGATGACGATGCAGGCAATGAAGACGGAAAAGCCGCGCAGATCGCCGGAGAGGTCGCGCAGGGCGAAACGCAGCGCCAGCGGCAGGCGCGAGATGAATCTCGCCCTCATGACGCCGGCGCCTCGTCCTCTATGCGGCCGGAGCGCAATCGCACGGCGCGGTCGCAGCGGGCGGCGAGGGAGGGGTCGTGCGTCACCAGCACCAGCGTCGCCGAGCGCCGCGCCTTTTGCGCGAAGATGAGATCGACGATGGCTGCGCCGGTCTCCGAATCGAGATTGCCGGTCGGCTCGTCGGCGACGAGAATCACAGGATCGGGCGCGAGCGCCCTGGCGATGGCGACGCGCTGCTGCTCGCCGCCGGACATTTGCGCGGGATAATGGGAGAGGCGATGGCGAAGGCCCACGGCCTCCAGCTCCTGCGCGGCGCGCTCGAAAGCGTCGGCGCGGCCGGCGAGCTCCAGCGGAATGGCGACATTCTCCAGCGCCGTCATCGTCGCGATGAGCTGGAAAGACTGGAAGACGACCCCTATCTTCCCTCCACGGAACCGCGCCAGCGCATTTTCATCGAGCCGGGCGAGGTCGCTGCCGTCGACGAGCACCTTGCCGGAATCGGGCCGCTCGAGGCCGGCGAGCGTCATCAGCAATGTGGATTTCCCCGAGCCCGAGGGTCCGACGAGGCCGACAGCCTCGCCGCGCGCGACGGCGAGGCTTATGTTCTTGAGCACATGGACGCGCGCCGCGCCCGCTCCGAGGGTGAGATCGACGTCCTCGAGCTCGATGACCGGCCGCTGCACTTTGGAGGTCCTAATGGTTTGCCGCTGCGCCCGCCGCCGCTCTCGCGATCCGGCAAAGACGCCCGCCCCGACATATGCGAAGGCGCCGCCGGTTTCCAGTGCGCGGCCGCGCTTTCGTCCGCTCGGCCCGGCGGCGCTGCTCTGCGCCGCCGCGATTTTGGCGCTTCTCACCATGATCTCTCTGCCTGCCGCGGCCGAGCCGCTGCGCATCATCGCCTTCGGCGACAGTCTCAGCGCCGGTTTTCAGCTGCCGGCGGATGCCTCCTTTCCGGCGCAGCTCGAGGCCCGGCTGAAAAATGACGGCTATGACGCCCGCGTCGTCAACGCCAGCGTCTCCGGCGACACCACGAGAGGCGGGCTCGCGCGCGTCTCCTATGCGCTGCGCGACGGCGGCGATCTGATGATTCTCGAGCTCGGCGCCAATGACATGCTGCTCGGCTTCGATCCGGCGACGACGCGCGGCAATCTGGAAAAAATCATCGGCGCCGCCGAGGAGAAGGGCGTCGCCGTGCTGCTCGCCGGAATGCTGGCCAACGCCAATTTCGGCGAGGAGCAGAAAAAAGCCTTCGACGCCATTTTTCCCGATCTCTCGGCGCGGCGCGGCCTGCCGCTCTATCCCTTCTTTCTCGAGGGCGTCGTCGGCGAGAAGGGCATGACCCTCGTCGACGGATTGCATCCGAGCCGGGCCGGCGTGGCGCGGATCGTCGCCGGCGTCGCGCCTCTGGTGGAGAAGCGCCTCGATTCCCTGCGATCGACGCGTCAGGGCGCCGCGCAGCGCTGAGCGAGGCCGCGAGCGAGGCCGTGAGAAAAAATCCGTTCACACGCCGGATTTTCGTTACAGCCGTCGCATTCCCGATATAGTGCCGACACCATCCTTAGCGCGCGCCATTGGGGCGCGTCGATCCGCGAGGAGGCGCCGACAACGGCCCCGTCGCTCCGCCGTATCCGCGGCCGGGCAGGGACCGAGCGAGCAGACAGCGACTTCGCCTTTCCCACTCCCCGAGCGCCTTGTGAGGCCAGGATGGAGGACCTGCGATGCCCAGACTGTTCACCGCCCTCGAAATCCCCCCTCTCGTCGCCGGCGATCTCGCCGCTCTGCGCGGAGGCGTTCCGGGAGCCCGCTGGATCGACGCGGAAAATTATCACATCACGCTGCGCTTCATCGGCGATGTGGACGATGCGCTCGGCCATGACGCGGCCATGACGCTGGCCGCCATCCGCCGTCCTCCCGTCTCGATCACGCTGGAGGAGCTGTCGAGCTTCGGCGGCGACAAGCCGCGCGCCATTGTGGTGAAGGCGCGCGCCGATTCGGCGCTGGCCGAGCTGCAGGCGGAGCAGGAGCGCCTGCTGCGGCGCATCGGCATTCCGCCCGAGCCGCGCAAATTCGTACCGCATGTGACGCTCGCGCGCCTGCGTGGGGCGTCCTGCTCCTCGGTCGCGGCCTATCTCGGCGCGCGCGGCTATTTTCCGCCCATGCGCTTCGAGGCGGCGCGCTTCGTGCTGTTCTCCTCGCGCGATTCGGTCGGCGGCGGCCCTTACATCGTCGAGGCCGACTATCCGCTGCGCGACCGCAAGGCGCTTTCCGCCGGCGCTCGCGAGCTGACCGCTTACGGCCGGTAGCTCAGGCGCTCGCCGGCGCAGTCTTGCGTCCGCGCTCGACGACGGCGGCGAGCGAGGGATCTTGCGCCACCGCCTCCGCGATGAGGCGATCGGAGGCGCTTTCGATCGTGTTCTGCATGCGCTCGAAGAAGTCCCGCGGCTCGAGCCCCGGCGGGATGATCGGCAGATATTCGATGACCACGGTTCCGGGCCGCACGATGAAGGCGCGGCGCCCCCAGAACAGGCCGGAATTCAGCGCCACCGGCAGGCAGGCCGCGCCGGTCTCGCGATAGAGCATCGCGACGCCGAACTTATAGAGCGGCGGCGCGCCTGCCGGACGCCGCGTCCCCTCGGGAAAGATGAACAATTGCCGGCCTTGGGCGAACAGCGCCTTGGTCTTCTCGATCAGCTGCGGCAGCAGCTTTCCGCCCTTGGCGCGATCGATGCCGATCTGCTCCGCGCCCATCAGATACCAGCCGAAAAAGGGGATGAACACCAGCTCGCGCTTGAGAATATAGGAGAAATCCGGCGAATGCAGCGGCAGGACGAAGGTCTCCCACGTCGACTGATGCTTGCAGGCGACGATGACCGGCCCTTTCGGAATATTCTCGAGGCCGCGAAACTCGAATTTCAGCCCGACGATCTTCTCGAGCCAGAAGAGCGACGTTCTCCCCCAGACACGGCCGAGCGTCATGGAGGCGTGCCGCTTCATCAGCAGCGCGGGCAGCCAGATGATCTGCAGCGTCATGAGGCTGACGAAGAAAGTGATGTGGAACAGCAGCGAGCGCAGGAAGAGCATGCTTTGGTCGCCCGTCGGGTTTCGCGGAGGGTGGGACGCGAAAGCCTTCTAATGCGCTTTTTCGTCGAACGGAACCGCCGCTCGGTCGGGCGCGCGCTTTCTCGGGCGCTGCGCCCGCCGATTCAGCGCGCTCGCGCCGTGACCTCGGCAGTCCTGGTCGGCGCGAGAGCGGTCGCGGAAAGACCCGGCTCCAGCAGCCGGGTGCGCAGCAGGACATAGAGATATTTGACATATTCGGCCGCGATGAGCCGCGTCACGGCGAGATCGCCGAGCCAGTCCTCGACGCGAAGATGGTCGCTGACCACGGCGAAAGGATAGAGTTCCGCCCCCGGCAGCGCCGCCGAGAGCTCGGCCAGAGCGCGTGGCATATGATAATTGGAGGTGACGATGATGAGCGAGCCTCCGCCGATGCCGTGCGCCTGCGCCCAGTCGCGCGTTTCCCGCGCATTGCCGATCGTGTCCCGGGCGCGGTAGCCGAGATCGACGCAGCATTCGAAGAGTTCCCGCGAGACCGGCAGCAGCTTGGCGATCTCATGGCCGCGCGTCGCCGGATTGACCCCGGTGATGAGCAGCCGGCGCGCCTGGCCGCGCGCCAGGAGCCCGCCCGCCTCATAGACGCGGTCGGAGCCGCCGGTCAGCACGACGACGCCATCGGCCTGCACGGTCAGGGTCGATTCGGTCCGCTCCAGCGAGAGGGCGAAGCCGATGAAGCCGGCCACGAAGGCGGAGGCCAGAAAGCAGAAGAGAGCGAGGACCGCGAGGCGCCAGCGTCCGGGCGCGGCCCATCCTCCTGCTCTCCCGTATCGCGCATGCGCTCGCAAGCGTCCACCTCGTCGCCGGTCCCCGTCTCGTCGCCGTCCCCGGCCGCGAATCCTCGACAAGATGGAAGCGGCGCTCGAGGCCGTCCAGGGCCGGGCGGAATTTATGCCCGGTTAGAGTTTACTCGGCCCCGTCCAGCCGCCGCAATTGGCGGAACACGATCTCCTGAGACATGAAGCCGGTGAGCAGCCCGGCGGCGGCCGAGATGAGGCCGACGACGGTGAAGCCGAGCGGCCCCAGCGAGAAGCTGCCGAACATGGCCTCCAGCTGATCGCCGTCCGGCGTCGCCGTCCAGCGGCTGGCGAGATAGCCGGCGAAGAGAAAAAAGCCCATGGCCGAGGCGCCGCCGATGAGGCCGCCGCGCAGGCCCAGCACCAGGAAGCGGCGCTGGAACTGCTGGGCGATATATTTGTCCGCCGCACCGACGAGATGCAGCACCTCTATGATCTCGCGATTGCCGACCATGGCCGCGCGCGTGGCGAAGGCGACGGCGAGGCCCATGGCGACGACGATCAGCACGAAGACCAGCGCGGCGACCGCCACCACTGTGCGCGCCATCTGGCCGAGCCGCTCCACCCACAGCCGGTGATCGTCCAGCGCCGCGCTCGGCAGCGCCTGGGCCAGCTCGCGGCGCAACGCGTCGAGATCGGCGCGGCGGCTGTCGTCGAGCTTGACGACGATCATGCGCGGGGCCGGCAGCTCGGCGAAATCGAGGCCCTGGCCGAGCCAGGGCGCGAGCAGCGCCTCCGACTCCGCCTTCGTATAGACGCGCACGTCGCGCACGCCCTCGGCGGCGACGAGGACCGAGGTCGCCTTGCTGACGTCGGCTTCTATGTCGCGGCCGGGTAAAGGGCGGATCTGCACGCTGGCCTCGCGCGCCACCTCGCGCCGCCAGTCGACGCTGGCGTCGGCGACCATCAGCGCCGCCCCGGCCGAGAGCGCCGCCAGAAAGGTCATGATGGCGATGACGATGACGAGCGAGCGTCCGGCGATGGAGGAGGTGGGGACGAGCGGCGTCTCCCGGCCGAGCGCCTCCTCGGGCGCGGCCTCCTTGGCCGGGGCGGCGGCGGGGCGCAGGCCGAGGCGGGGCTCGGGGCGAGGCTTGGCGTCATTCGAAGACATGCAGCCGCCCATCCGCGAGCACCAGGCGGCGCGCGCTCTCATATTGGTCCATCAGAGCGAGATCATGGGTGGCGATGACCACCGAGGTGCCGCTCTTGTGCAATTCCACGAACAGCCGCAGCAGCCGCCGCGCCAGAGTGGGGTCGAGATTGCCGGTCGGCTCGTCGGCGAGCAGCAGCTCCGGCCGCACGATCAGCGCGCGGGCGATGGCGGCGCGCTGCTTCTCGCCGCCCGAGAGCACGCTCGGCCGGCTGGCGATGCGCTCGTCGAGGCCGACCCAGCGCAAGAGCTCCAGCACCTCGGCGCGATAGCTCGTCTCCTCGCGGCCGATGACGCGCAGCGGCAAAGCGACATTCTCGTATAAATTGAGATGCTCCAGCAGGCGGAAGTCCTGAAAGACGACGCCGATGCGCCGGCGAATGTCGGTGACGGAGTCCTTGTCCAGCGTCTCCGTATCCTTGCCGAAGAGGGTGATTCGCCCGCGCGTCGGCTTCAGCGACAGCAGGACGAGCTTCAAAAGCGTCGTCTTGCCGGCGCCCGAGGGTCCGGTGAGGAATTGGAACGAGCGCGGCGTGATGGAAAAAGCGAGATCGCTCAATATCTCGCTGCCGTTTCCATAGCGCAGGCCGACGTTCTCGAAGGTCAGCAAAGGCGTGTATCCATTGGCGGGCTCAGAATCGCGCTGCCGGGAGATTAGCAGTTCACCGCCCATTAACCATATCGGCGGCTAATCGACGACATGTCGGCGGCCGATTCCGAAGCGGCCGCCCACGGTTCGGAGACCGGCCATGCGCAACGACCTCGCCCCGCACAACTCCCCGGTCGGCTCGGCCCCGAAGGCCCACGACCTGGACGAGAGCTCGCTGTGGCGGGAGCCGCCGCATGAGAGCGATCTCGTCGACGAGCGGCGCCAGCGCCTGCTGCCGCTGATCGCGGCGATCATCGCCGTCGTTTTCGGAGCCATGGCGCTGATCGGCATGCGCGAGAAGATCGTGCGCGTCATGCCCTTCGCGACCGCGCTCTATTCGGCCATGGGGCTGAAGGTCAACGCCGCCGGGCTCGATCTGCGCGGCGTCACCTCCAAGATCGTCACCGAGGGAACGCGCAAGGTGCTGACCGTCGAGGGCGAGATCGTCAATCTGCGGCGCGCCGCCAATCGCGTGCCGCCCATGGCGCTGGCCATTCGCGGCGCCGACGGCCGCGAGCGCTACAGCTGGACCGCCGCCGCGCCGAAAATGCGGCTCGCAGCCGGGGAGAGCGTGCAGTTCCGCGCGCGCCTCGCCTCGCCGCCCGCCGATGGCGCCGATGTGCAGGTGCGCTTCGCCGCGCTCGAGGATGCGGAGAAAGCGGCGCGATAGCCGCGCCGCGTTCCCTCAGCGCGTTCCCTTGGCGCGCGAAATGGCCTAAGCAGGCCTCATGCCGACGCATGCGCCTCTCCTTTTCGTGAACGCCCGCCTCGTCGATCCCGCCTCTGGCGTGGAGACGCGCGGAGGGCTCCTCGTCCTCGACGGAAAAATCGCCGATCTCGGCCCGGCTCTGAAGGCCGAGTCCGCCCCGCAGGGCGCGCGAATCGTCGATTGCGCGGGCGATGTGCTCGCGCCCGGACTCATCGACATGCAGGCCTTTCTCGGCGAGCCGGGCGCCGAGCATCGCGAGACCATCGCCACCGCCACGGCGGCGGCCGCGGCCGGCGGCGTCACCACCATTGTCGCCGCCCCCGGCACCTCGCCGCCGATCGACGATCCGGCGGTCGTGGACTTTGTCCTGCGCCGCGCCCGCGACACCGGCCGTGTCCGCGTCCTGCCCATGGCGGCTCTCACCAAAGGGCGCGAAGGCAAGGAAATCTCCGAATTCGGCCTGCTGCGCGAGGCCGGCGCCATCGCATTCTGCGACGGCAAGCGCTCGCTGCGCAACGCCCAGACCATGCGCCGGGCTTTGACCTACGCCCGCGATTTCGACGCGCTCATCATCCATTTCCCGGAGGATCGCGATCTCGTCGGCGAGGGCGTCATGAATGACGGCGAATTGGCGACGCGGCTCGGCCTCGCCGGCGTGCCCAAGGAGGCGGAGGCCATTATCGTCGATCGCGATCTGCGCCTCGTCGAGCTGACCGGCGCGCGCTACCACGCCTCCATCGTGGCCAATGGCCTGTCGCTGGCGGCGCTTCAGGAGGCGAAGGCGCGCGGACTGCCGGTGACGTGCGGGACCACGATCAATCATCTGACGCTCAATGAGAACGACATCGGCGACTACCGCACCTTCCTGAAGCTGCGGCCGCCGCTGCGCCATGAGGACGAGCGCCGTCTGCTGGTGGAGGCGGTGGCGAGCGGGCTCATCGACGTCATTCTCTCCGACCATGATCCGCAGGATGTGGAGATGAAGCGCCTGCCTTTCGCCGAGGCGGAGGCCGGCGCCGTCGGCCTCGAGACCATGCTGGCGGCGGGGCTGCGGCTCGTCCATTCGGGCGATGTGCCGCTGCCGACGCTGCTGCGGGCCATGTCCACGCGGCCGGCCGAGATTCTGCGCCTGGAGCAGGGGCGTCTCGCCAAGGGCGCGCCGGCCGATCTCATCCGCTTCGACCCGGACGAGCCCTTCGTCGTCGATCCGTCCGAATTGCATTCCCGCTGCAAGAACACGCCCTTCGACACGGCGCGCCTGCAAGGTCGGGTGAAATCGACATTCGTCGCGGGAGAATCCGTCTTCGAGCGGCCGGACGCCTAGAGCTGCGCCATAACGAAAAAAGCGTCTTCCCGCCGCGATTTCGCCAATTTCGGGAAAAAGCGGCAAGTGGATTGTGAATCTTTGAAATAGGTACGTAGGTTAACTGCCCGTAACTTTCGCAAACCGAAGGCGGGGCGTTATCCCTGATTCTGCGTTCGTTTTCCCGCGGCGCGCCGCCTTCGACGAGAAAATCGCCCGAGCGGCCGGGCCGTCATGTGGAAGAGAAACGATGCTTGGTTCCCGAATTTCCCTCGTCGCGCTGATGGTCGCCGCGGCGCCTGCGCTGCAGGCGCGCGCCCAGGAGGCGCTGCCGGACATCGACATTATCGCGGCGGCCCCGGAGGCGGGCGCGGGAATCGAGAGGTCGAAGGTCCCGACCAATCCCATCGCCACCAAGCGTAGCGATCTCGATCGCGACCGCGCGCTCGTCATCACCGACACGCTGCAGCGCCGCAATGCTTCGGTCTCCATTGTCGATGTCGCGGGCAATCCCTTCCAGCCCGATCTCACCTATCGCGGCTTCTCGGCCTCGCCGGTGTCCGGCACGCCGCAGGGGCTCGCCGTCTATCAGGACGGCGTGCGCATCAATGAGGCCTTCGGCGACGTCGTCAATTTCGATCTCATTCCCACGGTCGCTATCGCCAATAGCGAGCTGGTCAGCGGCAATCCGCTGTTCGGCCTCAATGCGCTCGGCGGCGCTCTGACGTTGGAGATGAAGAACGGCTTCACCTGGCAGGGCTATGAGCTGGAGGGACGCGGCGGCTCCTTCGGCCGTCGCTATGGCGCGGCGCAGGTCGGCCAGAAATACGGCGATTTCGCCATCTACTCGGCGTTCGAGGCGCTCGGCGACAGCGGCTGGCGCAAGCGCTCCGGCTCGGAACTGCTGCGCGGCTATCTCGATCTCGGCTATAAGGGCGACAAGACGGAATTCCACTTGAACTACACCGGCGCGACGACGCGTCTCGGCGCCGCCGCGGCGACGCCCGTGGAGCTCCTCCAACGCGACTACGCCAATGTCTACACGACGCCGCAGAGCTCGACCAATGAGCTGCATTTCCTCAATCTGAAGGGCTCCTATGACGTTTCGAGCGCGCTGAAGCTCAACGGCAACTTCTATTACCGTGACTATCAGCAGGCGCATATCGACGGCAATATCGCCGATATGGAGACCTGCAGCGCCAAAGCTTTCGTCTGCCAGGACAACGACCCCTTCATCGGCAATGTGCCGACCAATGCGCAGCGGCGCCTGATCGGACCCAATGGGGCCTTTATTCGGTCCTCGGTGCTCGCCGGGGGCCTGCCGGCGACGATCGATTACTCGCGCACCCATTCGCGCTCCTATGGCGGCGCGATCCAAGGGACCTATGACGAGAAGATCGCCGACTTCAAGAACAAGCTCATCGTCGGCGGCTCCTTCGATCGCCAGTTCACCGACTTCCGCGGCTATTCCGAGCTCGGCATTCTGCAGGGCGATTTCAATGTGACCTCGACCGGGCTGCAATATTTCAACTCGGTTCCAGAAGGCGGCTTCCAGCCCTCGTCGGTCTTCGCGCGCAACCTCTATTACGGCGTCTATGCGCTCGACACGCTCGATCTGACCGACAAGCTCACCCTCACCGCAGGCCTGCGCTTCAACAGCGCGGAAATCACGCTCTATGATCGTCTCGGAGTGCGGCTCAACAGCGACAAGAGCTATCAGCGCGTCAATCCGGTCGCGGGCCTCACCTATACTTTCATCCCGGAATTCACGGTCTACGGCAATTATTCTGAGGCCAATCGCGCGCCGACCGCGCTCGAGAACGGCTGCGCCGACGCGAATCATCCCTGCACCATCGACAACTTCCTCGTCGCCGATCCGCCGCTGAAGCAGGTAGTGACGCGCTCGGGCGAGATCGGCTTCCGCGGCTATCACGACATCGGGCCGGACCATGGCCGGCTCGAGTGGAAGGTCGATATCTTCCGCGCCGTGAACAACGACGACATCATCTCGCTGCCGTCGAATGTGATCCAGGGCAGGGGCTATTTCGCCAATGTCGGCGCCACCCGCCGCCAGGGCCTAGAAGCCGGGGTCGCCTGGCGCAACGATCAGCTGAGCCTCTATGCCGATTATGCGTTGATCGACGCCACCTTCCGCAGCGCCTTCGACGTCGAGTCGGGCAACAACCCCTACGCCGACGCCAATGGCCTCATCCATGTACGGCCGGGCAATGTGATGCCGGGCGTGCCGCGCCATCGCGTGAAGCTCGGCTTCGATTACTTCATCACGCCCGAGTGGAAGTTCGGCGCCGATTACATCTTCACCAGCGGGGTGCGGCTGCGCGGCGACGAGTCCAATCTCGACAAGCCGCTGCCCTCCTGGGGCGTCGTCAATCTGAAGACCTCCTATAAGGTCACCGAGAATATAGAGGTCTATGCGCTCGCGCAGAACCTCTTCGATCGGCGCTACTATACTTTCGGGACCTATTTCGACAACAGCGGCAATGCGACCGCCTCGGCCGGCGGCTTCACCAATGCGCGCACTTATGTTCCGGGCGCGCCGGTCTCGGTCTATGGCGGCGTCAAGGTCAAGTTCTGAGCGCTAAGGCTAAGATAGAAAAGAGAATATTCTTTATCGGTAGGGGAGGCGGCGATCAGCGGCGCCTCCCCTATCTTGTTTGGGCGGCCGGGCGGAATCGCGAACGCTCTTGAAGAAAAGCGGCAACCGCCTTAAAGGCTCGCGCGCGCGAGACGCGCCGCAACCGGGAACCAGAAAGCATGGCCAAGGAAAAATTCTCACGCACGAAGCCGCATTGCAACATCGGCACGATCGGTCACGTGGACCATGGCAAGA